>NZ_JBKBOV010000019.1:0-81477 GCF_046293535.1 Massilia sp.
CGGCCAAGGTGGTCCACCTCGACGCCATCCGCCCCGGACGCGGCGTGCCCCCGGCGGCGGCGCCCCAGCCGGACCGTGGCGACTGGACGCCGCGCCACTGGCTGGCCGTCGGCGCCGCGCTCGTGGCCGGCGCCGTCGGCGGCGCCCTCGGCTGGCAGGAGCTGCGGCCCGATCCCGGGCTGGTGCTGCTCGAAGCCAGCGATGGCGCCCTGGTGGCGCGCGGCCGCCTGGTCGAGGCCCTCGGCGGCCAACTGGCCAGTCCCGGCCCGTCGGAAACCGGGGTCCGCATCGGCGTCACCTTCGTTTCGAAGGATGGCAGTTACTGCCGCAGCTTCGTGGTCGACACCACCGCCGGCCTGGCCTGCCGCGGCAACGGGCGCTGGACCATCCCGGTGCTGGCCCAGCCGCAGCCGGGCACCGCCTGGCTCGACGGCAGCACCCTGCCGCCGTCGGTGCAGGCCGCCATCGACGCCCGCATCGTCGGCAGCACCCTCGACCCGGCGGCCGAACGCGCGGCCCAGCAGCGCGGCTGGACGCCTTGACGTGGACGGAGTTCGTAGGGTGGGCGGCTATGCCGCCCACGCGGTGATAGTTTGCTGCGAGATCATCCGGCGCGCGAACGGAGCCGATCGTTATCACCGCGTGGGCTTTGCAATTCCGGGCATTGCCCGAAATTGCCCCGCCCACCCTACAAATCAGGCTCTTATATACAGTGGAGTGGATTTGAGGTATCGTGTAGCCCGCTAAAGTGCCTCTACGTCCGCCCAGTCCAGGCTTGTTGCCTGGGCGCTTCGCGGCCCATGCGGACCGGTTTGCCGGCCCGCCGCCCCTCTGGAAGCTACCCGCGCAGGCCGATTCTTGCCCGCAGGCGCAGCCGTAGAGCTAACGAAATACTGTCCAACAAGAATATGTCTGATATCCAGAATACTCCCATGAGCGCCGACCCGTCCGACCTGACCCTGGCCGCACCGGTCGAACAGGTCAAGGCCGACGAGGCGCCGACCGTGCGCTTCACCGACCTCGGCCTGGCGCCGGAAATCCTGCGCGCGCTGACCGACCAGGGCTACGAGCATCCGACCCCGATCCAGGCCAAGGCGATCCCGCTGGTCCTGCAGGGCCGCGACGTCATGGGCGCCGCCCAGACCGGCACCGGCAAGACCGCCGGCTTCTCGCTGCCGATCATCCAGCTGCTGATGGCGCATGCCAACAGCAGCATGTCGCCGGCGCGCCACCCGGTGCGCGCCCTGGTGCTGACCCCGACCCGCGAACTGGCGGTGCAGGTGGCCGACAACGTCAAGGCCTACGCCAAGCATACGCCGCTGCGTTCCACCGTCGTGTTCGGCGGCATGGACATGAAGGGCCAGACCACCATCCTGAAGGGCGGCGTCGAGATCGTCATCGCCACCCCGGGCCGCCTGCTCGACCACATCGAGCAGAAGAACGTCAGCCTGGGCCAGGTGCAGATGCTCGTCATGGACGAGGCCGACCGCATGCTCGACATGGGCTTCCTGCCCGACCTGCAGCGCATCATCAACCTGCTGCCGAAGCAGCGCCAGAACCTGATGTTCTCGGCCACCTTCTCGCCGGAGATCAAGAAGCTGGCCAACAGCTTCCTGAACAGCCCGGTGCTGATCGAAGTCGCGCGCAGCAACGCCACCGCCGACAAGGTGACGCAGATCGTCTACAAGGTCGACGAGGAGCTCAAGCGCGACGTGGTCGAGCATATCATCCGCGAGCGCAACCTGAAGCAGGTGATCGTGTTTTCGAACACCAAGATCGGCGCCTCGCGCCTGTCGCGCCACCTGGAGCAGAAGGGCATCAAGGCTTCGGCGATCCACGGCGACAAGACCCAGCAGGAGCGCATGGCCGCCCTCGACGCCTTCAAGGCGGGCTCGGTGGAGGTGCTGGTGGCGACCGACGTGGCCGCGCGCGGCCTCGACATCTCGGACCTGCCCTGCGTGATCAACTACGACCTGCCATACAACGCCGAGGACTACGTGCACCGCATCGGCCGTACCGGCCGCGCCGGCGCCTCGGGCGACGCGCTGTCGGTGTACTCGGACAAGGACGAGCGCCTGCTGGCCGACATCGAGAAGCTGATCAAGCAGACCGTCCCGCGCGGCGAGCTGCCGGGCTTCGTGGCGCCGTCGAGCCGTTCGCGCGAAGGCGGACGCCCCGAATTCGCCCGCGACGGCGAACGCCGTGGACGCCGCGACGAAGGCGCAGCGCGTGGCGGCGAACGCGGCGAACGTCCGGCGCGCAGCGGCGGCTACAGCCCGACGCCGCGCCGCGACAAGGTCGATCCGTGGTTCCTCAAGCCCTACGAGCCGTCCAGCGCGGCGCGCAAGGAAGTCGTGACGCCGGCGCCGCAGTCCAAGCCGGGCAAGCAGAAGCTGGCCTTCCTGCTGGGCGGCGGACCGCGTTCGAATTGATCTTGTAGGGTGGGCAGGTTTCCTGCCCACGCGGCGATAGCCTCACGATGATATATCGCGGCCGTGCTGGCGCTAGTTGAACGCGTGGGGTAATCCTGGCCAGTGGCCAGGATTACGAGCCGCCCACCCTACGATGTGCGGCGACTTCTAAGCCGCGCGGCGCGCCCGCAGCGCCGCATGCACCCGGTCCAGTAAATCCTGGTGCTGGTAGGGCTTGGCCAGCACATCCAGCGACTTGTCGCGCACGCTGCGCGCCGGCAGTTCGTCCATGTAGCCGGTGGTGACCAGGACCGGCATGCCCGGCTTGCTGGCCTGCACCTGCTCGATCAGCTGCAAGCCGTTCATCCCGCCCGGCATGATCACGTCGGTGAACAGCAGGTCCACCTTTTCCGTGGCCAGCAGCTCGAGCGCGCGCTCTCCGCTCGGCGCCGACAGCACGTCGTAGTCGGCCGCCTCCAGCATGGCTTCGGCCAGTTCGCGCACGTCCTCGTTGTCTTCCACCACCAGGATGCGGCACTTGCGGCCCGCTTCGTGGGCGGCCGAGCCGGCGTCGACTCCGCCATCCTCGTGGCGCGACTGCTGCGCTACCGGGAAGATCATGCGCACCTGGGTGCCGCGTCCCGCCTCGCTTTCGATGTCGAGCCGGCCAAGCGACTGCTGCACGAAGCCGTGCACCATCGCCAGGCCCAGGCCCGTGCCCAGGCCCTTGGTGGTGAAGAAGGGTTCGGTGGCGCGCTTGAGCACGTCCGGCGGCATGCCTTCGCCCTCGTCCTGGACGCAGATGCTCACGTATTCGCCCGGCGGCAGGCGGTTGGCGATGCGCCGTGCTTCCTCGACCACCGCCGTGCCCACCGTCACCACGCCGCCGCGCGGCATGGCGTCGCGCGCATTGATGACGACGTTGAGCAGCGCCATTTCCAGGTAGGTCGGGTCGATCGAGCAGGACGGCAGGCCGGGGCGCAGGTCGAGGCGCAGCTCGACCTTGTCGCCGAGGGTGCGCACCAGCATGTCGGAAAAATCGACCACCAGCGCGTTCAGGCTGACGCGCTTGTGCTCGAGGCGCTGCTTGCGCGCAAAGCTCAGCAGTTGCTGGGTGAGCTTGCCGGCCTGCATGGTGGCGCGCTGGGCACGCCGGATCGGCTCGGTTGCGGCGGGAATCTTGCCGGCGGTGAGCAGGGCCAGTTCGAGATTGCCGTTGATGACCTGCAGCAGGTTGTTGAAATCGTGCGCCATCCCGGCCGACAATTGCCCGATGGCCTCCATCTTCTGGGCCTGCAGGTTCGACTCGAGCATGCTGCGGCGCTCGGTGATGTCCATCTGCGAAGCGAAGAAGTACAGGAGCTTGCCGTCCTGGCCGAAGATCGGGCCGATGAACAGGGCGTTCCAGAACGGTTCGCCGTCGGCCTTGTAGTTGAGGATGTCGACCGCCACCGCGCGCTCCTCGCGCAGGGCCTTGCGCACTTCGGCGACCGTGCTGCGATCGGTGTCCGGCCCCTGCAGGAAGCGGCAGTTGCGGCCCATCACGTCCTTTTCTTCGTAGCCGGTCAGGTCATAGAAGGCGCCGTTGGCGAACACGATCGGATCGTCTTCCTGGTTGGGGTCGGTGACGATCATGGGCATGCGCGTCATTTCGACGGCGGCGAAGAAGATGTTGCCGCGTTCGTCCAGCCCGCGGTGGCCGATGTAGCCGGCCTGCCAGTGATTCACGCCCGGACCGCCGGTCGGCGTGACGGCATTGCCCTCGACCTCGCCGACGGCCTGCACGCCCATGCTCTGGCCGCCACCCTGCAGGTCCAGGGGTTTCGAGAGGTGTTCCTGCTTGTCCGATCCTGTCGCCATGTGTGTCCCGGTGTGCGGCAGCATGCCGCGACGCAAGCAGCCGCACGGAGGCGGCTGCTCCATTCCACTTTAGCGGGGGCGGGAAGGGTATTCCGTACGTGAGCGCACACAGCACCGGCAAGGGCGAGCCGGTCTGCGCCAGATCAAGGCCCGGCCTGGGCCTGGACCTGCCTGGTGCCGTCGGTGATGACGATCTCGCCGATGCCGATCCCGAGCTTGCGCGAGTCGCCCGGCTGGCCGCGCTCCTCCGGCGACACCGGCTGCGGCACGTCGATCACCAGGGTGCGGGCAGTGCCGTCGGTGTCGAAATGCAGGCCGATTTCCTGTTGGTGCCAGCCGACCTTGAATTCCCTGGTCTGGCCGCCGAGGTGCATCTTGAAGGGCAGGTGGGCATTCACGTCGTAGGCGCGCGCCGTCAGCACCACGCCGGCGCGGCGCGGCAGGGGCTGCGCGAACTCGATCACGACCCGTTTCGCATTCGACCAGCGTCCCCAGGGTTCGAGCTTCGACAGGCCTTCGACGCTGGTCACCACGCGCGGGTCCGGCGGGTCCGACAGTTTCACATGGCTGAGCTTCGGCTCGGGTTCCGGCAGGCGCAGCACCGTATACCAGGGCGTGTGCCGGACGGTGGTGGCGATGTGGGCGGGGACCTGGTATTCGCCCAGCAGGAGCATCCATTTCTTATTCAATGGCAACTGGTATTCGGCAACCTCGCCGAAGTCGATCATGGTGGTGGTGGTGTCCGGGTGGTCGATATGGAACTGCGCGCGCAGGATCAGGCTCAGGTCGACACCCGTGACCACCACCTGGCCGCGTTCGGCCGCCGGTACATGGTCGTGGACCCATTTGGCCGCCAGGTCGGTCTGGCTCGGCGGGCGCAGGTTTTCGAAGTGATTGTGGACGGCCCGGTTGCTGGCCGCATAGGCTGCCGGCAGGGCCAGGCACAGGAACAGCAGCGGCGCCGCGCGCAGGCGCATCGCCCAGGCGAGCAGGACGAGCGACTGCAAGCCGACGAGGATGCGCAGGTACTTGTCCGCCACGTTGAGGCGATGGATGTCGGGGCTGTCGACCACGTTCGTTGGGTAACCCTGCAGCAGGAACAGCGCAGCGACCAGGGCCGCCCCCAGCGCCGCGACCAGCGTCCAGCGCAGCCACGGACGCTCGCGCTGTTCCGGCAGCCGTGCTTCCCGGGGCAGCGCCGCCGCGGCCACGACGAGCAGCAGCGGGAACACGAAGCTGTAGTAGCGCAAATGCAGGCGCAGGCCTTCGCGGCTGCCCTCGACGTGCAGGCCGGCGGTGTACATGACCGTCAGGCCGGCGGCGGCGCCGAGCATGAGCAGGGTGTACAGGTGCAGCAGGCGGCGGTCGGCGTCCGCCGGGTCCGCGCCGGTGGCGCGCGGGCGCAGTACCTGCGTGCACAGTGCATAGGCCAGCATGGCCAGCGGCAGGCCGTAGACCAGGGCCAGCGTCATCAGGTGGCCGCGCGCGCTGACCAGGGCCGCCACCAGCAGGGTCATCCTGTCGGTGCCGAGCCTGGTCGACTCGTAGAAAGCGCCGAATATGCTGAGGCCGGCATCGCCGGCGAACAGCCAGCCGAGGCCGAGTTTGACGGCGAAGGTGCACAGGGTCGCGGCCGCCGCCATGGCAACGCCGCGCAGGAACCAGGGGCCGCCGCGGAGCCAGCTGGCCGCCAGCAGGAAGGGGACCAGGGCCGGCAGCAGGAAGATCGCATGGACTTTCACCTGGCTCATCAGGCCCAGCACGGCGCCGCTTGCCAGCGCGTGCACGGCCGGCCGCCAGTCGCCGCCTTTCAGCGCCACCCAGCTCAGCACGCAGAAACCGAAGTAGTACATCGACTCCGGCATGAAGTAGACGGTAAAGGAGTTCAGCGGCGCGAGCGCGCTCAGCAGCGCGACGCCGGCCGCCGCCGGGGCGCCCGTGTAGCGGCGCGCGATCAGGTAGATGAAAGGCGCGCCGCCCACGAAGAAAGCCAGGTTGCCGATCCGGACGCAGTCGAGGAAGCCGTCGCCGCAGGCATTGCTGGCGCCGAACAGCCACAAGTACAGATACGAGGGCAGCATCGAATCGGCCAGCGGCATCAGGCGCGCGAACTTGCTGTAATACCATTCGTCAGCGAAGACGCTCGGCTGCAGGCCGGTATTGCGCTGGAACAGGAGGCAGGCGATGCCGGCAAGGGCGACAGTCAGGACCAGGGGCCAGGCGAGGTGTTTGGTTCGGGTATCGTTTGGCGTCATGTCTCGTTCTTGTTTTTGTAGGTCTAGGGAGAGGTTCTCTCTTCAATCCGCAAGCGTGTCAGCGAAATCCCCAGCAAACGCGTATCCGTCGAATTGCCCAGCTCGCTCGGGCGCTGCGGCTGCGGCACCTCGATCACCAGTGTCTGCTGGCGTCCGTCGGTGTCGAGGTCGAGCACGACTTCGCGCGCTTCCCAGGGCAGGCGGAACGCGAGAGCCGCATCCCCCGCGCGCAGGACGAAGGGCGCGTCGATGTTGGCGCCGAAGGCGCCTGCGGTGAGCACCACCGTCAGGCGCGCCGGCAAGGGGCGGTCGAAGCGCAGCTCGACACGCTTGCCATCCGACCAGCGGCCCCAGGCTTCCACATTCGCCACGCCGTCGGCCCCCACCACCAGCCGGCCGGGGCCGGGCGCGACATTGAAGGCGTATTCGCCCACCAGGCTGCGCTCGGGGCGGGGCAGCTTGACGATCGTGAAATCCTCGTCGGCGATGGCCGGAACCATCCCTTCCGGCAGCGAATGGCGTCCCACCGCGACCAGCCAGCGCGTCTGCGAGCCGATGCGATAGGCCTCGATCGGGGCGCCGTCGGGCATGTCGAGCAGGATCATCTGCGGATGGTCGATGTGGAACTGGGTGCGGAACAGGTCGGCGCCGTTGGCGACGATCATGGTGGCGCTGCGCTCCTCTGGCGGAATCAGCGCGCGCGCGGCCATGCCGGCGCGGTCGGCAGGCGGCGCGGCCTTCAGGTGCACGAGGTAATGCTGGTGCACGTCGCGGTTGGTGATGAGCAGCGCCAGCGGCAAGGCCAGTGCAAGCGCGCCCCAGGCCGCGGCGCGGCGCGAGCGCAGCCACAGCGCCAGCAGCAGGGCCTGGACGATGAACAGGGCGGTGACCGCGACGCCATGCCTGGCCAGCGCCGTGTATTCCGGGCTGTCGGTGAGGCGCGGGTCGAAAGCGGGCAGGCCGACCCAGGCTGCCGCCAGCAGGGCGGCCAGCACCAGCACGATCAGTCCCGGCGCCAGGGCGCGACCGCCTGCCGGCGGGCTGGCCTCCTTGCCGGCGGCCGCGGTAGCGGCAGCGGCGACCAGCAGCAGGGGCAGCGCGAAGCTGTAATAGCGCGAATGCAGGCGCAGGCCCTCCATCGGGCCCTCGTGGGCGATCGAGGCCGTGTACAGGACGGCCAGGCCGAGCGCGGAGCCGAGTGCGAGCACGGTGAAGACGACCAGCGGGCCGCGCGGATTGTCGGCGCGCCAGGTGTCGCGGCTGAACACGGCATGCAGCAGGATCGCCAGGGGGATGGCCAGCAGCGCCGTCAAGGCCGTCGCATGGCCGCGTGCGCTGACCGACATCGGGTAGAGACGCGACAGCAGGCTGTGCTGCGAGGCCGAGCTGGCCCCTGCACCATAGAAGGCGCCGAACAGGGTCAGGCCGGCTTCGCCCGCCAGCAGCCAGCCGAGCAGCAGTTTCACCAGCACGGCGCTTGCCAGGGCCAGCGCCGCCGCGCCCAGCCCGCGGGCGATCCACGGACCGCCGGCCGCGCGCACACGGCTGGCGTACACGAGGTAGAGGCACAGCGCCGGCAGCAGGAAGACGGCGTGCACCTTCACCAGGCTCATGAGACCCAGCACGGCGCCGGCCGCCAGCGCATGCAGCGGGGCGCGCCATGCCAGTCCATTCAGCGCGACCCAGGCCAGCAGCGCGAAGCCGAAGAAGTACATCGACTCCGGCATGAAGAAGCTGGTGTACAGGTTCAGCGGCAGCAGCAGGGACAGCAGGGCGATGGCGCAGGCCAGGGGCGCCGCTACCAGGCGCCGCGCGACCAGGTAGAGGAAGGGGGCGGCGCCGACGTGGAACACCACGTTGCCGATGCGGGCGCAGTCGAGGAAGCCGGGACCGCAGCCGCTCGTGGCGCCGAACACCAGCAGGTAGAGCCAGGACGGCAGCGTGGCCTCGGACAAGGGCATCAGGCGCGCCATCTTGCTGTAGTACCACTCGTCGGCGAAGACGCCGGGCGACAGGCCGAGCGTGCGCTGCAGCAGGTACCAGCCGACCAGCGCCATGCCGGCGGCCAGGACCAGGGAAGGAAGGCGCGGGTTGCGCGTGCTTGCGGCAGTGTTCACTTGAAGATCCAGTATTTACCGAGCAGGAAGCCGTTCACCGCCACCAGCGGCAGCGACAGGATCTTGCCGAGCAGGGGATCGGCCCAGAGCGCCTGGGTCAGCGCCACGCAGCCCAGGGTCAGGCCGTAGTTGATGCCGACCAGGCACAGGTAGCGCGCGAAGCGCGCCGGATTGGCCGAGGCGTTGAAGGTGACGCCCGAGTGGAAGGCGAAGTTGACCAGCAGCCCGGCCGCGAAGCCGGCGCTGGCGGCCGCCGCGTGATGCACGCCGGCCCCCAGCAGCAGCTGCATCAGGCCGATGTCGACCAGCGCGCACAGCACGCCCCCGGCGACGTAGACGGCGAACTGGCGCGAGGCCAGCTTGGAAGCGATCCTGACGGGACTCATTGCTTGCTGCGGTACAGGGTCTTCTTGTGCAGCGGCCGGCGCGGCACCGAGGCGACGTCGTGGGCGATGAAGGCGAGGATCAGCTGCACGCCCATGATCACCGGCAGCGCGGCCAGCATCACGGTGCCGGCCGGGGTCGCGACGCCGTCCTGGGCCGAGGCGATCCAGTGCGTGACGCCATAGATGGCGCCGAACAGGGTGAGCAGGATCCCGAGCGGCAGCTCGATCGAGGCCACCGACATGTTGCGCAGGTAGTAATTGTAGAAGATGCGCTTGCCGAAGTTGCGCACGTGCTTGGTGAAGAATTCGGTGACGACCCGCGAGATTCTCAGGTTGCTGACCTCGTCGCCATAGACGGCGTCCATCGGCACGTCGGCCACCACCGCGCCCAGGATGTTCAGGCGGAACAGCATGTCCGACTCGAAGAAGTAGCGCTTGCTGATCTTGTCGAAGGGAAGGTAGCGCGCGCAGTCGGCGTGGATCGCGGTGTAGCCGTTGGTCGGGTCGAACAGGTCCCAGTAGCCCGAGGACAGCTTGGTGATAAGGGACAGCATCGCATTGCCGAACAGGCGCATCGGCGGCATCGCGCCCAGGCGTTCCAGGTTGAAGAAGCGGTTGCCCTTGGTGTAGTCGGCTTCGCCCGCCAGGATCGGCGCGATGAAGCTCGGGATCAGGGCGCCGTCCATCTGGCCGTCGCCGTCGATCTTGACCATCACCTTGGCGCCGTCGGCGATGGCGGCGCGGTAGCCGGTCATGACGGCGCCGCCCACGCCCTGGTTCTCGGCGTGTTCCAGCACCACGACGCGCGGGTCGCGGCAGTGTTCGCGCACAAACGCGCCGCTGCCGTCCGGGCACTTGTCGTCCACTACGTAGATGCGGCTGACTTCAGGCCCGATGCCCGCGATCACGTCCAGGATGTGGCGGGTGACCTTGTAGCTGGGGATCACGACCGCGACCGCGTCGGGCACGCCGATCGGCGCAATGGCTTGCGGGGTGGCGGGAGAGAGCTTCGTGGTGCTGGCGTCAAGAGCGTTCATGGCTTGCTGGGGTGTTGGCGTACGCTGACCTCGCGCAGGAAGAAGGCGAGGAGGCGCGGGTCGCCCGGACCGGGGGAGGTGGGCGAGGCATGTTCGAGTTCGATATCGAGGGCGGTGGCGCGGGCAGCGTCTGTCAATTGCGCCGGCAGGGCCAGCGGACCGGCCTGGTCGAGCGCGTGCCAGCCCAGATCCTGCCCGTTGACGATGACGCGGGTCTGGCGGTTCGGCGCCAGGTAGTTGCCGCTGATGAGCAGGGCCTGGACGGGGCCGCCGTCGACTTCCACGCGCAGGCGCGAGCGCGCGCCGAGCGACCAGGCGCCGTCCCAGCCGGGACCGTTCGCTTCCAGGTTGCTCCAGCCCGAAACCAGGGCCACGGCCTCGCCGGCGCGCAGCGCGTCGAACCCGAAGCTGCGCTGGGCGTAGCTCCCTGCGACACAGCGCAGCGGCCCGTCGATGTAGCGCCAGCCGCGCGTGCTCGCCACCTGCGGCAGGTCGGGCGCCAGGCTGGCGCCGCGGCCGCACAGCTGCTCGTCCAGGTGGGCGTTGGACGAATGCACCAGGGTTTTCAGCTCCCTGCCGTCGGCGCCGCGCAGCACGTAAACCTTGTCGGACTGGATATAGTCGTCGTGGTGGCCCGCGCGCTCGGCGAAGATTTCGGGCTCCGGATGGTAATACTGCGGCGCGCGCGCCAGGACCAGTTCGGCGGTGGGGCTGAAGTGGACGTAGTCGTATTCGGATGCGTGGTCCACGGCCGCCGCCTGGCCGGCCGCCAGCAGTACCAGGGCCGTCTGCGGCCAGCGCGGCAGGCGGCGCAGCAGCACCAGCAGGGCGAAGACCAGCGGCATCGCGGCCCAGAAGGCGTAGCGCATGGGCCCCACGGCGCCCGAGTTCCAGTTCAGCACGGCCAGCGCGGGCAGGGCCAGCGCCAGCGTGAGCAGCGCGCTAAGCAGCAGCACGCCGCGCGCGCGGCCATCCATGCGCGGCAGCAGCAGGAGCAGAAGCAGCAGCAGGGCGGGAACGCCGACGATCATGCCCTGGTTCAGGTCGAAGTAGAAGGACAGCAGGCGCGTCGCGCCGACCAGGCCCGGGTCCGAGAACAGCTTGGCGATGATGTTGGGGACGCCGAACTGCCACAGGTTGAACAGCGGCGGCAGCGCGAACACCGCCATGCCGCCGGCCAGGCCGAGGATGTTGCTGCGCGTGAGCTGGGCGCGCAGGTTGGCGACGAAGCCTTGCTGGCGCTCATACTCGAGCCACAGCTTGAACAGCGGCGCGAACACGAAGAAGAACACGATGGTGGGGTTCTGCTGCCCGGCCAGCCCGGCCAGCACGCTGCCGGCCAGCGGGGCGCCGCTCGTATAGAACAGCAGGCCGGCCAGCAGGAGGGCCGCACTCACGCATTCCGGGCTGGTCCAGTGCAGGTAGAGGGCGCCGCCGCACAGCATGAACAGCCCGAGGCCGAGCCAGGCCTTGGGTTCGGACCCGAAGAAGCGCCGCAGCGCCAGCCCCAGCACGAACACCGCCGCCATGTTGACCGCCTGGAAGGCCTTGAAGGGTGGAATGCCGAGCGCCTCGAACAGCTTGAAGGGGGCGGCCGCCAGCAGCGAATAGCCGAAGTAGTGCACCGGGAACACGTCGCCGTCGCGCCCGCGCACGAAGGCCGCGTACAGCTGCTGGTCGCCTTCGCGCATGCCGCGCTCGAGCAGGTCGAAGGGGACGATGAACATGCCGGGCAGCAGGGTGCGCACGCGGGCGATGTCTTCCAGGCGGATGTCCGGCGAGCCGTGGTCGGCGATCGCCACGGTGGCGACCGTGTACTCGACCACGTCGCCGCCGTAATAAGGCTTGTACATCGCGAGCAGGCCGCACAGGGCCAACGCGACCAGCAGCGGGAAGCGCCAGCGCTCAAGCATGGTCGCGATCCGTGCCGGGGAGCACGCGGTACCACTGCTGGCGCACCAGGCCGTCGAGCACTTGCCGGGCGCTCTGGTCCCAGGTCAGCCAGGGCATGCCGGTCGACTGCGGCGCCTTGCCCTCGCGCTGGAGCAGCAGCCATGCCTGGATCGCGTCGGCCAGGGCCGAGGGCGCCAGGCCGTCGAAGTAGTAAGCGTGCTCTCCCGCCACTTCGCGGAACACCGGCAGGCTGCGCGCGATGATCGGGATGCCGTGCTGGGCCGCCTCGATCAGCGGCAGGCCGAAGCCTTCGCCCTCGGACGGCGACAGCAGGGCGGACGAGGCGGCGTAGAGCTTGAGCAGCATCTCGTCCGAGATGCCGTTCATCCAGAACAGGCGCTTCGATTTTTCCGGATGCGCGGCCATGCGTTCGCACAGCTTTTCCATCATCCAGCCCTGCTTGCCGACCACGACCAGGTTGACGTCCTCGCCGCGCTCCCACAGCAGTTCGAAGGCGTCCAGCGCCTGGGTGTGGCCCTTGCGCGGCTCGACGGTGCCGACCATGATGAAGCTGTGGCGCTGCGCCAGCGCATCGAGCACCTGCGCGGCGTCCGGCGGCAGGCCGAAGCTGGGCGCGCTGGCGTCGATGTCCGCGCCCAGGTGGAAGTGGCCGAGTTTTAAAGGCGCGCGGCGGGCCAGGCCCTGGCGCTCGATCCAGGCGGCCAGTTCGTCGGCCACGGCGCGCGAGATGCACAGCACGCCGTCCGACACCTTGTGCACGGTGCGCAGGAAGTCGCCGAAGTACTGCTCGGTGCCGAAGGGGAAGACGTCCGGACGCAGCATCGGCAGGATGTCGAACACCACGAAGTAGATGCCGACGCCGCGCGCGCGCATCGACTGCAGCAGCGCTTCGTTTTGCGAGGTGCCGTTGGTGAACAGGTCGAGGCCGAAGAAGATGTCGCCCGGGCGCAGGTCGACCGGGGCGTCTTCCAGCAGCAGGCCGGTCTCGCCAACCATGCCCAGGCCGAACTGGCGCGCGTACTGGTAGCTGCGGTTGCCGCCGTGCGAATACACCGGCTCGATCCGGAAGCCCGGCGGCGGATCGGCGATCATCGACAGCAGGATGCTGCGCACCACGCGCTGGATGCCGGTCTTGAGGTCGGACTGCACCACGGCGGAGACGTCCACCAGCAACTGGCGCGGCGCCGTGGGCGCGTGGTTGAAGGCGATCGCCGCGGCCAGCGCCGGCAGTTCGGCGTCCGGGCACT
Source organism: Massilia sp. (assembly GCF_046293535.1). Taxonomy (NCBI): domain Bacteria; kingdom Pseudomonadati; phylum Pseudomonadota; class Betaproteobacteria; order Burkholderiales; family Oxalobacteraceae; genus Massilia; species Massilia sp. Next base: position 13,228 of record NZ_JBKBOV010000019.1, read on the forward strand.
GGGGTGCGCTGGCGCGCACCAGCTTGCGGTAGGCGGCGTGCGGGCTGCGCTGGGCGAGCGTTTCGATCGCCTCGACGTACAGCTTGCCGACGTGGGCCGGCGCATGCTCGCTTTCCATGTGGGCCAGCGCCCGCTGCGACAGGCCGGCGCGCAGGTCCGCGTCGCCGTGCAGGCGTGCCAGCGCATCGGCCAGCTCTGATGTCTTGAAGCCATCCGGCAGCTTCAGCAGCAGCGCGTCGCCCATCGAGGCGGTCGAGCCGTGGGCGTTGACGATGGTCGGGATGCCGTACAGCAGGCAGTCGAGCACCGAGGCCGAGGTCTCGCCGCGGGTCGAGGCGCGCAGCTGCACCGCGCAGTCGCTGGCGGCGAGATAGTCGGCATAGGTGGCCGCATCGACGAAGCCGGCGATCCGGATGCGGCCGGCGGCTTCGCTGGCGGCGATCTTGCGCAGCAGGTTCGCCCCGTACAGGCCGGGGTCGTTCTCGCCGACGAAGACCAGGCGGCAGCGCGGGTCGTGCGCCAGGGGCGAAGCCAGGTAAGCGTCGAGCAGTTCTTCGTTGAGCTTGGTGCGGCCCAGCATGCCGAAAGTGGTGACGAGGTAGTCGCCGTCCTGGACGCCCAGGCGCGCACGCGCCGCCGCGCGCGCCGCCGGCGTGGCCGAACCCTCGGGACGGCCGCGCAGCAGCGGAATGGTGCGCCAGCCGTCGGCCGCGCCGGGGCCGTACCAGTCGGTCGCCAACTCTTTCGAGAAGTCGGAATGGACGATCACGCCGGTGGCCTTGTCGAGCACGCCCTTGTTGAGCGGGTATTTCCAGATGGCGGGGTTGCGTCCTTCCTTGCGGTGGCCGAGCAGGCCGGTGTAGCCGTGCGATTCGTACAGCGCCTTGACGAAGCCCTGCGGCAGGTAGGCTTCGCGTTCCAGGTTGTCGAGCACGCCCGACAGGAAGAAGTCGTGCAGCACCACGATGCCCGGCACGTCGCGGATCAGTTCGAACATGTGCTGGTGCGCGTGCGAGTTGCCGATGTGGTAGACGACGCGCTCGAAGGTATGCGCATGGGCGCGCAGCCAGTCGGGGCCGTGCAGCGGGAAGCCTTCCAGGCGGGCGTCCGCCACCGTGTCCTGGTCGACCACCAGCACGATGTCGTAGTACCTGGCCAGGATCGGCACCAGTTCGGCGCTGTAGTCGGCGATGCCGGACTTGACCGGCGGCAGCGGCGAGACGTAGGCGAGCTTCGGGCGGGCCGCCGGCGCGCCGGCGCAGCGCTCGGCAGCGGTGGCGTCCAGTTCCACCAGCAGCGCGGCCGCATCGAGTCCTTGCGGCGCACGATGGAGCACCGGGAAGGGCAGGGCGGCGGCGCCCCGGTCGGCCGCGCGCGGCACCAGGACCACGTCGGGCGACAGGCTGGCCAGCGCATGTTCGCGCAGGGCCTGCTGCAGGCGCTCGTTGCCGCCCAGCGCAGCGCTGCCCAGGTCGACCGCGCGCACGCGGCCGGGGAAGGCCAGGCGCAGGTCTTCGAGCAGGTCGGGATTGCCCAGGGGCGCGGCGATCCACAATTCGCGCGTGCCGGCGGCAGCCGCAAGGGCCTGTGCCATGGTCGACATGGCCGGGTCGAGGCGGTCCTGCGCGTGGAGGAAGTCGATGACGATACGCATATCTATTAGTGTCCTGCCCGGTTTCCAGCCTGGCCGCGGGCGCGCTGCAGGTCTCCCAGCACCGCGCGCACCGAGGCCGGCAAGCCCTTGAGTTCTTCGGGAACCGCCACCGCGGCATGCGTTGCCGGCTCAGGTGCGGCCTTGATGGCGGCCAGCGAGGTGCTGACCTTCTGGCCCAGCGCGGGGTAGCGCAGCAGCACCGGAATCAGGAGGCGGCGCATGCGTTCGTTCTTCGTCACGCGGGTGACGAGGCGGCGCGCCAGTCCGGGACGGCGCAGCGCCCGCAGCACGCGGCCCGCCGCGCGCAGGGGTTTCGTGACCTTCCACGAGGTACTGGCATAGGTGGCGGTGAGGCGCGCTTCCATGTCCTGCGCCCACACGGTCAGGTGGTGGCTGCTCAGCTGCGCCGCGGCCAGCGTGTCCTGCAGCGCCAGGATCTGGGCGTCGGCTTCCAGCTTCTGCTGCTCGGCCTTCTGCAGCGCCTGCTGCGCCAGCATCGCGGCCTGGTGCGCCTGTTCGATCGAGCGCGCCGCGCGTTCCGCGTTCTCGCGCGCCGCCTGCTCGGATTCCTTGAGCGACTTGGACAGCCGCTTGGCGGCGGTCCAGGACTTGTCGAGGTGGTGCGAGATGTAGTCGTCGAACACGTTCGGCTGGATGCCGAAGTGGGGCAGCAGCTCGGCGTGTTCTTCCGCCACGTAGTAGCGGTTCAGGCCATCGAACCAGGCGAAGCGGTAGCGCTGGCCCGTGACCAGGTGCTCCCAGGAAGAGTGGTTGGTTTCGCGGCTGTTCGGCAGCGTGGCCTCGATCACCAGCACCCAGGGACGCCAGCGTGCGAAATCCATGCCCTTGATCACTTCGCCCTCGAAGCCTTCGACGTCGATCTTCAGGAAGTGGATCTGCTGGTCCCGCACGTGTTCTTCGCACACCGACGCCAGGGTGCGCACCGGCACGCGCAGCTCGACGACCTCGTGGCCCTCGGAACGGTGCAGTTGCGCCACCGATTGTTCGGGCGAGGCCCAGCCGCGCACCTGGGGCGTGTCGTACAGGGTCAGTTCGCCGTTCTCGCTGCCGGCGGCGACCGCCAGGTTGACGTCGCGCGGGCGCTGGTCGAGGAAGGCCTGGTGGAAGGAAGGCAGCGGCTCGATGCTGATGCCGCGCCAGCCGGCGTCGTAGAAGGCCTTGGTGACCGAATGCTCTTCGGGGTCGTTGGCGCCGACGTCGATGTAGAAGCCGTTCGCGACGTGGCCGAGCGCGCGCCACAGCAGCACGTCCTCGGCGTTCTGGGAGTAGGAAATGAAACTCATGTGCTTGACGGGGAGCGTTGGATATCGATGGCCGGGTCGAGCCAGGCCGACCCCTCGAAGTGGGGGCGGCGCATGTTCATCACGGTGAACACCAGGGCCAGGTCGCGCCATTCGTAGTTGTTCACCAGGTGGGTCTCGGTGCTGACGATCGCGGTCGCCACCGAATAGGTGCCGGGGCCGAGGTTCATCGGGAAGGCGAAGCGGTAGCTCACTTCCTCCCCTGGCGCGACGTCCTCGAGCGGCAGGCCCTTGAGGTGGGTGTTGGTGCCGTACATCGGCTGGCCGAGGCGGTCCTTGATCATGTAGCCGAGCACCATGCGCGGGATCGGGGCCTTGACCCGCACTTTCACTTCCAGCGTGACCGCCGCGCCCACGTCGACCACCTCGACGCGCTGGCCGTCCTCGTCGAGCAGGGCGATGTCGCCGACGGTGGCTTCGCCGGTGCCCGAGATGGTCTGGACCTTGCCGTCGCCGGTCTCGTTCAGGCGTACCGTTTCGTTCTCGCGTTCCGCGATCATGGCATTGTAGTAGTCCATGATCTCTTCCGGCTTGCCCTGTTTCGCCAGGCGCCCGGCGTCTAACAGGATGGCGCGGTCGCACACCGACTGGATCGCCTGCTTGTCGTGCGAGACCAGCAGCAGGGTGGTGCCCTGCTGGCGGAACTGGCGGATGCGGTCGAACGACTTGTGCTGGAAGTAGGCGTCGCCCACCGACAGCGCTTCGTCGACGATCAGGATGTCGGGGCGGCGCGCCGTGGCGACCGAGAAGGCCACGCGCATCTGCATGCCGCTCGAGTACACGCGCACCGGCTGGTCCATGTAGTCGCCGATGTCGGCGAAGGCCTCGATCTGCGGCATGAGCGCCGTGATCTCGTCCACGCTCATGCCCAGCAGCTGGCCGGCCATGTAGACGTTCTGGCGCCCGGTGAAGTCCGGGTGGAAGCCCATGCCCAGTTCCAGCAGGGCGGCCACGCGGCCTTCCATCCAGACGCTGCCGGTGGTCGGCTGGGTGGTGCCGGTGATGAGCTTCAATAGCGTGCTCTTGCCCGCGCCGTTGATGCCGATCAGGCCCACGGCTTCGCCCGGCGACACCTGGAAGTTGATGTCGTTGAGCACCCACTTGAGCTTGTGGCGCGGACCGCGCAGCGGCAGCAGCCATTCGCCCAGGCGCGACCAGCGCGTCGGGTACTGCTTGTAGGCCTTGCCCAGGTTCGTGACGACGATGCTGCCCATCAGAGTTCATCCACCATTTCGCCGGCGCGCTTGCGGAACAGGCGCAGGCCCAGGATGCACAGCAGCAGGGCCAATAGGAAGGCCGGGATCAGCGCGTTCCAGTCGGGCAGCCGGCCTTCGACCAGGATCGCCTGGTGCGCCCCCACCACGGCCGCCATCGGGTTATAGGTCAGGATCGGCTGCGCGGCCTCGGGCAGGATCGAGGCCGGATAGACGATCGGCGTAAGCCAGAACCAGAACTGCATCGCGATGGTGACGAACTGGCCGACGTCGCGGAAGAACACGTTCAGGATGCCGCTGACCATCCCCAGGCCGATGGCCAGCAGGACCTGCAGCAGCAGCACCGGAATGATGGCGAAGAACACCGCACCCGGGAAATTGCCGGAAGCGACGAGGTAGACCAGAAATAAGCCAAAGATAATAGCGAAGTTCACCAGCCCGTTCAGGACGACGATGATGGGCAGGCAGATGCGCGGGAAACTGATCTTCTTGATCAGGTTGGCCTGCTCGAGGAACATGTTCTGCCCACGCGCGACGATCTCGGCGAACAGGCCCCAGGTCAGGATGCCGGCGCACAGGTAGATGGAATAGGCGGCGCCGGAAGCATTGCCCGGCAGTTTGGCGCGCATGACCTCGGAAAAGATCACCGTGTATACGAGGATCATGGCGAGCGGGCTGAGCACTGACCAGACGGCGCCCAGCATCGCGTTCACGTATTTCGACTGGAATTCGCGTTTGACGCTGCCCAGCACGAAACCGCGGTAGGCCCACAGGCCGCGCAGCATCAGTGGAGAAATCATGGGGCGAACCGCGTTGGCAGCGCCCTGATCGGGTACGTCAATGTGAATGGCATAAGGATTGGCTGAGCCGGATGAGCCGAAAATTATACTTCATCCATGCACCAATCCATTGTTGCAGTTGTAACACCTTGTCAAAAAACAACTTAATGTGTCACGAACTGTCGCGTGTTCAACTACCTAAGTTGGTAAAGATTCCGACCGCCATCTCCGCCCAGCAATACAAGAAGCCCAGGCCGACCACGGCGGCGGCAATCAGGCGCTGCTTCGTGCTGCGGAACCGGCGCAGTGCAAGGGTCAGGACCAGGCCGGCAGATGCCAGCAGGAGGCCGGCGGCGATGAAGTCGGAACCGGTCCAGTTCACTTCGTTCGTGAACTGCATGGCGACCAGGGGGATCGACAGGATGGCCGCCGTCACCGCCGCCACGGTCAGCAGGCTCCTGCCCAGGGTGGGTTTGACGAGTTCACTGCCGCTCAAGGTGCTCATGAATCATTCTCCGTCACATGGATGCGGATAGCGCCCAACGGGATGCGGGGCATGCCAGAAATGTATCACGCCCGCGTTGCCGCCGCTACCGCGTCAGGCGGACATCGGCAGCGCTCAGTTCCCCTGTGCCAGGCGTTGCAGGCCTTCGGGATCGAGGATGATCAGCCGGTGCGTGTCTTTTTGCGCGATGCCTTGCTGTACCAGGGTCAGCAGTGCACGAGTAACCGTCTCGCGACTGGTGTTGATCATGTTGGCGATGTCCTGGTGTGTCGGCAGGTTTTCGATCACGCGGCTGCCGTCGGGATTGGCGGTCTGCTGCATGAGCGCGATATAGGTGAAGATGCGGCGCGTCGTGTTGTTAATACTGAGCAGGGCGCGAAACTCCGAATCGCGCTGGATCTTCAGCGCCAGGTGACCGAGCATCTTGCGGGCCACCGAGGGCGAATGCGAGAACAGATGCAGCGCCAGCCCTGCCGGCAGGAAAGCAACCAGCACTTCGGTGGTGGCGACCACCGAAGCCGAGCGTGTCGAATCGTTGATCAGGGCAATCTCGCCGAAGAAGTCGCCCGCCGACAGCATCCGCAGCCCGACCGAGCGGCCGTCCTCGGTCACGTCGACCACCTGCAGGTGGCCCGACAGCAGGAACAGCAGGCCATCGCCGCTGCCGCCCTTGTGCAGCACGACCGAGCGCTTTGGGTAGTGACGGAAGCGTAATTCGCTCCTGACTTGCAGGAGTTCCTCGTCCGTCAGGTCGGACAGCAGGGGAATCTTGCGCAGGTGGACCTGGAGTTGACGCTCCTGCACTGCGGGAACGGCGGCTTGCCCGTGCTGCTCGGCATCTTGCGAAAGCTTGGCGGAGGAACTCATCGATGGATCAGGACGTTAAAATTTTCCAGAGCATAGGCAGGGAGCGCAACGGCAGCGATGCCCGCCGCATTCGCCGCCAGGTCGCGCCAGCAAAAGCGGCGATCGGGCACCAGCGATTGCAGGCATTCGATCAGCCAGCCGCCGACCAGCAGGCCGACCAGCCACCAGCCTGCTTCGACCCTGCCCTGGGCTACTCGCAAGGCCAGTACGGTCAACACGGCAAAGGCGACGAAGTGCAGCAACTTATCGTTAGGCAAGGGCGGAAGCCAGCGGTTGGGTACCAGGCAAGCAGCAAGCACCGCAGTGGCAGCGCAGACAAACAACAGTACTTCAGGCGGCATCGGCAATGCTCTTTATATTGAACGCGGCGATTGTACCGCCTGCCTCAAGGGAATTGCCATTGCCAGCTCAACTGTAGTTGCCGATTCGTGTACTGGAAGATACTAATGTTCTCGTGGTTGCGCACCATTCTTGCTTCCAGCGCAACAGTCTGGTTTTTCGCGACCTGGTGAGACAGGGTCGCGCGTACCACCTGGGTACGCTGGGCCCGCACCTCGTCGATCAATAGTTCGGGCGAGTAGGGGGCCGCGCTGTCCCAGCGCTGGCGCGTCCACGCGACTTCGCCATGGGTATCCCAACCGAGCGCTTTGCGCATCGACAGCGTGAGGAAATTGCCATGGCGGTTGCCGCCCGGCCGGCTGCCGCGTGCGCGGTCGCTCAGCACCCCGAATGCGGCGTTGGCGGCCAAGGCTCCTGTCCTGTATGACAACAAGGCGCGCGCTTCCAGCACCTCCGAGTCGAAGTTGCGCAACGTCGCGTATTTGGTATGCGTGGCGCTGCCGCTCAGGTAGAACTGGGTGTTCGCCGGCAGCGGCAGCGGCACGCCCACCCGTAGTTGCGCCTGCGCCTGTTTCTGGTAGAGCCGGCCGGCCATCGTCGTCATGCCGAGCGAAGCGGTGCTGCGCATGGTCCAGGCGCCGAAACGCCAGGGCGATTCGATGCCGCCATACAGCGCCCCGGTGTTGTAAGCACGCATGCTGTCATAGCGGCGCGCCTGGAATTGCATGAAACCCAGGCTGCCATTGCTGCCGATCCCGCGCACATAGTCCGCGTTGAGCGCGGTATAACCGTCGCGCTGGGGCAGAAAGTCGTCCAGCAGGGGCAGTTCGAGCTGGCCGTCCGGGCCGCTGACAACGAAGGTCGAATTGCTGGCGCCCTGGTTGACGTTGTCGTCGATCCCGCGGCCGATGCTCATGCTGGCCGAACTGGCCGGAGCCGCCTGCTTGCAGCCGCTGTCGCGCGCCTGTGCGATCAGTTCGAGGATGTCGCGCGACGGATCGAAACGGGTTTCGACGATGGCGAACAGCCGTTCGGCCTGGTCGGCATTGCCGAGGCTGCATTGGATCAGGGCCAGGTCGATCACGGCTCCGGCGTGCTGGGGCACCTGTTCGATCAGTCGCGTCAGCGCGGCGGACGCGTCGTTCTTGCGTCCTTCGGAAAGCGACTGCAGCGCTTCCTGGTAGAGGGCTTCCGGTCCGGATGGGGGCGCGGCAGCCCCGTCGACGGCCTGGGCCGCCGCCGGCGACGCTGCCCAGGCCAGCAGGATAGCCGCCAGCATGGCCGGCGCGATGCGCGTGCTCATGAAGGCGTCCCCGTGACGCTGTTAACCGATGAAGCTGTTTGCTTGGCGAGCGCCGGGTCCAGGGCGGTTGCCTGGCTCTTGCTGGTATCGAGTGTGTACAAAGAGGTTGCTTTTTCTTTACCGCGCAGTAGGCGCTCGCCCAAAGCCAGGAAGCGATGACGCCGTGCCCGTTCCACTGTGCCGGGGCCGATGATGATGTTATGGGGGAAATCGCGGGCCACCTGCTCCAGGCGAGCTGCCGTGTTGACGCTGTCTCCGACCGCAGTATAAATGCTGCGGAAGGAAGTGCCAAAATCTCCAGCCATGGCGACGCCGCTTTCCACACCGATCCGCACGCGCAGCGGCGGGAATCCGTTGCGTTCGCGTCTCGCGCTGAGTGCGGCAACGCGGCGGGTGATTTCACGGGCGGCGTCGAGCGCGAGGTCGGCGTGTTGTTCAAGCGGCAACGGCGCCCCCCAGAAGGCCATCATGCCGTCACCGGTGTACTTGTCGAGGGTACCCTGGTGCTCGATGACCGGGCCGGTCAGACAGTCGAGGAAGTCGCGTGTCAGCTGCGCCGCGTCCGCCACTGGCAGCGTCTCGACCTGCCCGGTATAGCCTTCCATGTCGGCCACGAGGGTCGTCACGTCGCGTTGGCGCGGACGCAAGGGATCTTCCTCTTTGCTGCGCAACAGTTCTTCCACGACCGTGGGGGCGACGTACTGGCGCAAGGTCTGCAGCAGATGGCGCGAGCGGCGCTGGGCCGCCTGCCACTGGTAGGGCACGCCGACGGCCAGCATGAACAGGTTGCTCGCAAGCGGGCCGGCGGGAGCGAAATCCGGATCGTGCGGGCTCGCCACATAGGCCAGCACCAGCCAGAGGCCGGAGCTGGCGGCGAGCACGGCAACGCCGGCGGTGGCCGACAGGCGCGGGAACAGCAGCATGCACCCGACCGCCGAGGCCAGCGCATACAGGCATGCGATGAGACGCCCGGGCCATGGCGCTGGTGTCCTGCCCTCCTGGCGGTCGAGCAGTGCCGACAGGACGCTGGCCTGCACGCCCAGGCCAGGGCGGCTGGCGGCAAAGGGGGTTTCCACCCGGTCGCCCAGGCCGAGCGAGGACGAGCCGACCACCACCAGGCGCCCGCTGGCGCTCGATGCGACGATTCGCTGCGCCAGGATATCGGCGGCGTTCACCACGGTGAAGGCAGACCAGTCGCGCCGGAAAGGCAAGCGCATCATCGCTTCGTTTTCCAGGTCGAGCGCTCCCTTGCCCGAACAGCAGTTGACCAGTGCCAGTGCCAGTGCCGGATAATGCCGCCCGCCGAACTCGGTCACCAGCGGGACGCGCCGCAAGGCGCCATCCGGATCGGGGATGAATCCGATCGCACCGATGTGCGGCGACCCGGCCAGTTCCGCATAGTTACCGACATAGCCGGTGGCGGCGATACCTGTCTCGTACAGCGGGCTTGCGCCGCCAATATGGCCGGTACGCAAGGGTTCGGGACCGGGCGGAGCAAAGCTGAATGCCTGAGCCGGCACTACCGGGCCGTGGCGCGCCAGAATGGCCAGGCGGATATCGGCCGGCGTGCCGCTGGGCGAAGGCAGGACGATGTCGAGGGCGACACCGCGCGCGTCATAGGTGCTCAACAGGATTTCGACGAGGTGGGCAAGACGCTCGCGCGGCCATGGCCAGGGGCCGAGTTCGGTCAGCGATGCTTCATCGATGTCAACCACGAGGATGCGCGAATCCGGCGCATCCGTGGCTTGCATGCGAATGAAGCTGTCGCGCAAGCGTTCGTTGGACAAAAACAACAAGCCATCGGGCGCTTGGCGTAACAACGACAACGGCGCCAGATGCCCGTACTGCGACCATAAGGTCACCGCGAAGGCCAGCGCAGCGATGACCCAGCGTCCTCCAGGTCGGGCTTGTAATGTTGTTTCAGCCACGCGCAGCAGCGTACGGATGTACTCTCAGTTAACAAAGACGCAGTATAACGTGCGCAGTTGCTGCTGTGCATTGCCTTTATTGAAATACTACAAAATGTAATTCCTGGAAGCGCACCCATCCTTTTCGATAGAATGTGATGCCTGTCACTGAACCCGACATGGCCGGGACGGTACATTGGAAGGAAAAGGAGACTATCTTGCGAAAACTGTTACTGACTGCACTGCTTGCATGTGCTGCGCACGCTGCCCATGCCGATGCAGGCAAGATCATCTTCGTCGCCGGCAGCGCCAAGGCCGGCGAAGCGGTTGCCCGTGAGGGCGCGGCAGTCCAGGAAGGGCAGATGCTGAGCACCGGCAGCGATGGCTTCATCTACGTGAAAACCGTCGACAACGGCCTGTTCATCCTGCGCCCGAACACCAGGGCGCGCATCGTCACCTACCATATCGATCAGAAGAATCCGGCCAATACCCGCATCAAACTCGAACTGCTCAGCGGCGTCGCCCGCAGCAAGTCGGGCGAGGCGGTCAAGCTGGCGCGCCAGAATTTCCGTTTCAATACGCCGGTGGCGGCGATCGGCGTGCGCGGCACCGACTTCACCGTGTTCACCGACGAGGAAACGTCGCGCGTCGCAGTGATCTCCGGCGGCGTCGTTGTCAGCGGCTTCGGTGGCGCCTGCCGGCCCGATGGCGCCGGCCCCTGCGAAGGCGAGACCAGCCGCGAGCTGAGCGCAGCCCAGCGCGGCCAGTTGGTGCAGGTGCGGCGCGGCCAGGCTGCCCAGGTATTGCAGAGCAGCCCGCTGTCCCCGGACCAGGTGTCGCCACCCCGTAGCGACGAGCCGCTGGCCAAGAGCGGAACTGCCACGGTGCCGGCCCAGACCGCCAGTGTCGAGGCCATGAAAAACGCTGGCCTGACTACGGTCATTGAAAAGCTTGTGATTACCAATCCTCCGCCGAGTGGATCGGTGCCAAGACCTTGGCCCGATCCTGCGCCTGTCACCGTACCGCCGGTGATCGATGTTTCACCTGAACTTCCTGAGCGCAACGTAATATGGGGCCGTTGGCAGGCCGTTGGCGAGCGCTATGCAGCAATTGACCTAGGTGCGGAGCGCGACTCGAAGGAATTGCTCGGCATGGCAGGTTATTTCGCGCTATTTCGTACCGCGGGCAAGGATTATGTCGCGCCGAATAACGGGACGATTGGCTTTGCCTTGCGTGATAGCGAGGCTTATGTCACGACTGAATACGGTTTCGGAAATAACGTTGTCAGCCCCGCAGCACTGTCGAATGGAACCCTCACAGTGGACTTTGGTGTCAAAACATTTCAGACGGGAATGGACTTGACCACGAATACCGATGTTGTACGCCTGAGTGCCGATGGCAGTGTGTCCAACGACGGGCGGCTTTATGGCAATGCTACGGGAGGGCGCTCTGGCATCATGAATGTGCAGGGGGTACTGTCAAAAGCGCAAGAAGGAGGTGCGGCGTATATCTTTGACGGTCGCATCGACGACAGGAGAACGGTCAACGGCGCCACCACCTGGCGTTAAGTTAACTGAATAGTTTAGAACCCGGCGATGCCGGGTTTTTTATTTTCTGCTGATGGCAGAGAGAATCTCATACATACATCTGGTTAGAGTTTGTATCAATATGGAGACGGAAGGATTTCATCCTTTCGTGCAACTTCTTCAACAGATTATTCGCTTTGGGTATGCGATGCGCCAGTTTGTATAAATTTTGTCGGTTTTCTTGAAAACTTTGTCAGTTTTGTGACGGCTGTCACATCGGGCCGCCAATGCCATCTGTCATGATGCGGTCCGTTGGGCTTACAGGTGTGCTTCGGCACTCTTGCAATCTTGATTCAACATTCGATCGATCGATCTTTCTTTCATTGGAGCATTACATGGCAATCGTCAACGCACACGTTGAAGCAGTTCAGAAACTCTACGTCGCTTATTTCAACCGCCCGGCAGATACCGCTGGTCTCGACTACTGGACCAACGTTGTGCAAGCTCAAAACGGCAGCACCGCAGCCGTGTCGGCCGCGTTCGCAGCTGAAGCTGAATACAAGACTGAATACGCCAATATGTCGAACGCCGACGTCGTGAACAAGGTTTACCTGAACCTGTTCGGCCGCGCTGCTGAAGACGCAGGCAAGGCATACTGGGCCAACCTGCTGGACACCAAAGCAATCACCATCGACAAGGTCGTGGCTGCAATCGCCAGCGGCGCACAGAGCACCGACGCACGTGCATATGCCAACAAAGTGATCGGCGCAACCGCCTTCACCAACGCCCTGGACACCAAGCTGGAGCAAGACGGCTACAAGGGCGCAGCTGCTAACACCGCTGCCAAGACCTTCATGTCGAGCATCACCACCGACGCAACCCTGCAAACCGCAACCGCACCGGCAGCCCTGGCTACCAGCGTTGCCAAGGTCGTCGCTGCAGGCACCCCGTTCACCCTGACCTCGGGTCTGGCTACCCTGCAAGCCGCTACCGCAGCGAAGACCTCGTTCCTGGCTGCTGCTGACGGCGACGACGATGCCAAGACCAGCACCGACGATACCGCGATTGACACCGCCGTGACCACCGCCGCTGCCGCTGTCGACGCTAAAGTCGCTGGCGACTACGCTAACGCCACGGCTGGCGTGCGCGCCGCTCTGCTGGCTGACCAGCAGGCCGCCAACGCTGCTGCCGTGACCGCTGCACAGACTAAGGTTGCCGCCGCCAACACCAAGATCGCTGAAGTCGCTGGTCTGTCGGCTGCCGTCGCCACCGAAACCGCTGCCAAGACCGCTGCATCGAATGCTGCCAAGGCCGTGACCAATGCAGCTGCTGACCTGGCTGCTAAGGTTGCATCGCTCGACGTCCTGAACACCACCGCAACCAAGGCAGTGGCTGTTAGCGTCAACGACACCAACGGCGAAGTCACCATCGAAACGACCGTGACCAACGCTGATGCAACCACCACCGTCACCACCAAGAAAGTCATCGAACTGGTGGATGGCAAGCTGGCACTGGCTAGCGGCGTGACCGAAGCTAACACTCCGGGCGTGACCGCTCTGTTGGCTTCGACCACCGCCAAGGAAGCTGCTGACACTGCCGCAACCAAGGCAAACGCTGCTTCGGCTGCCGCAACCTTGAACGTCAACTACCTGGACATGACCGCCGCAGAGATCACCGCTCTGTCGAACATCAAGGCCAAAATGACCGACGTGACCGTCGGTGAAAACGCGCTGCCGACCTGGGCGCAGATCACCACCCAGAAGTCAATCCTTGAAGCCGAAGTCAAGGCAGGCACCACCACCCAGGCAGTGCTGGATGAGTTCAACGGCCTGATCACCACGTACGAAGGCATCGACCAGGTGAATACCCGTGTTGCGGAACTGACCGCTGCCACCAATGAGTTGACCGCCGCTAACAAGGCGATCACCGACCTGGCCAAGCTGGTCAGCGACATGCAGAAGGCAGTGGCTGTGCAAGACCAGAAGGCCGCCCTGAACGCCACCATCGCTGCTGCTGAGAAGGCATTCACCGACAACAAGATGACTCTGCCGATGGAAGCAAGCGGCTCGATGCTGGCAACCGGCGCATCGGACATCTTCCTGGCTGGTGACGCAGACGCATCGATCAGCCTGTTCGGCCTGATTGGCACTGACTCGCTGTACATCGGTAACCAGTACACCCTGAACACCGGTAAGCTGACCGCCGGTAACAACGCTGTGCTGGAAGCGTTCATCATCGCTAACGCGACTGGTGGTACCGACATCGTTCTGGAAACCTCGGCATTCGGCTCGAACGCGTCGACTCCGGAAGTCATCACCATCACCCTGACCGGCGTGGCGTCGACCGATGTTGTCCTGAACAACGGCATCATCACCGTCTCCACCCCGACCGTCTAAATACCAAAGCCCGAGCAACCGGGCCGACGTCTGACGACCAAGACCCCGCTTCCGAAAGGAAGCGGGGTTTTTTCGTTACGGTGCAGGTTGACGACACTAAATTGCTTTGATGACAATTAAATGTGATGTGCGTCACAAATATTGATCAATATCGTTCATAATACGCGACGGTGCAAAATCTCTATGGAAACTCCCATAGGCGCATTTCAACGCGATGACTCTCATACATGAGCAAACTCTTAGACGACAATACTGAAATTGGCCGTGCCCTACTAGCCTTCAAGCGCACTTTCTGGACGGTTGGCGTGTTCAGCGCGATCATCAACCTGCTGATGCTCGTACCCTCACTGTACATGCTGCAGGTGTACGACCGGGTACTGGCGAGCCGCAACGAAATCACGCTGCTGATGCTGACCTTGCTGATGCTGGGCGCCTATCTGTTCATGGGCGGATTGGAAGTGATCCGTTCCTTCGTGCTGGTGCGCGTTGGCGCCCGATTCGACATGATGCTCAACAAGCGCGTCTATACGGCGTCGTTCGAGCAAAACCTGAAACAGGCAGGCGGCAATGCGGGTCAGGCCCTGAACGACCTGACCAACCTGCGCCAGTTCCTGACCGGGAACGCGCTGTTCGCTTTCTTTGACGCACCATGGTTCCCGATCTACTTGATCGTGATCTTCATGTTCGATCCCTGGCTCGGCCTGTTCGCCCTGTGCGGCACGATGGTGCTGGTGGTGCTGGCCTACGTGAACGAGCGGGTCACCAAGAATCCGCTGACCGAAGCGAACACCATGGCGATCTCGGCCAGCACGCTGGCGACCAACAACCTGCGCAATGCCGAAGTCATCGAGTCGATGGGCATGCTGCCCAATCTGATCGGGCGCTGGTTCAAAATGCATGGCAAGTTCCTGAACCTGCAAGCCGACGCCAGCCAGAAGGCAGGCACGATCGGCGCAGCCACCAAATTTGTCCAGACCTCGCTACAGTCGCTGGTCCTCGGTTTGGGCGCCTTGCTGGTACTCGAAAACAAGATCACGCCCGGCATGATGATTGCCGCTTCGATCCTGGTCGGCCGCACGCTGGCGCCGGTGCAGCAGGTGATCGGTGTCTGGAAGAGCTGGTCGAGCACGCGCAGCGCCTATGATCGTCTGACCAAGCTGCTCGAGGCAAATCCGACGCGTCCTGCCGGCATGGCCTTGCCGGCGCCGAAAGGCATGCTGACCCTGGAAGGCGTCACCGCCGCTCCGCCGGGAATGCGCAACCCGATTGTCAAAAACGTTTCCTTCGGCATCGTTCCAGGCGACATATTGGGTGTGCTCGGCCCGAGCGGCTCCGGCAAATCGACCCTGGCGCGCCTGCTGGTTGGCGTGTGGCCGGCAATGATGGGCAAGGTGCGCCTGGACGGCGCCGACATCTACAGCTGGAACAAGGCTGAGCTGGGCCCGTATCTGGGCTACTTACCGCAGGACATCGAACTGTTCAGCGGAACGGTGAGCGAGAATATTGCCCGTTTTGGTGAAGTCGATCCTGAAAAGGTGGTACAGGCGGCCAAGCGCGCCGGCGTGCACGACATGATCCTGCATTTCCCCGAAGGCTACGATACCAAGCTGGGCGACGGCGGGGCCGGGCTGTCCGGGGGCCAGAAACAGCGCATCGGCCTGGCGCGCGCGATGTACGGCGACCCGTCGCTGATCGTGCTCGACGAGCCGAATTCGAACCTGGACGATACGGGTGAGCAAGCCCTGGTGGCGGCAATCAATGACCTGCGCCAGCGGGGCAAGACGATTGTCTTGATCACCCACCGTACCAGCGTGATCGGCGCCACCACCAAGCTCCTGCTGATGCGCGAAGGTGCAGTGCACATGTTCGGCCCGACGGCGCAAGTGCTGGCGGCCTTGCAGGAAGCAAACACCAAGGCCCTTCAGGCTGCACAGGCCGCTCAGGCCCAGGCAGCCGCGGCCGCGCGGGCTCAGCAGACTGCGTCTGCCCCGGAAGGCCAGGCTCATGTGACTAGCGGAGAGACCAAATAATGAAGTTGTTGAAGAACGAGACAACGGAAGTCATCGCCCACGATGCCACGCCGCTGGAAGTGAACACCGATGCCCGCGCCTACAGCCGCCTCGGCTGGATCATCGTGCTGCTCGGCGTAGGCGGCTTCTTGCTGTGGGCGCTGCTGGCCCCGCTGGACAAGGGCGTGCCGCTGAGTGGCACCGTGGCCAAGGAATCGAACCGCCAGGCAGTGCAGCACCAGTCCGGTGGTACGGTCCAGGAGATCCTGGTGCGTAATGGCGACGTGGTAAAGGCCGGCCAGGTGCTGGTGCGTATGAACGCGGTACTGGCTCAGGCTGGCGTACAGGCAACAGACAGCCAATACCTGTCGGCGCTTGCAACCGAGGCGCGCCTGGCTGCCGAGCGTGATGGTCTCAAGCGGATCGTGTTCCCAGCTGAACTGGAGAAGCGCCGTAACGAGCCGCATGTGGCCGACCTGATCAGCCTGCAGAACGCATTGCTGATGTCGCGCCAAACTTCGTTGCAGAATGAATTGGGTGCCATTGACGAAAACATCGCCGGCCTGAAGCTGCAGATTCGCGGCCTGGAAGAGTCGCGTGACAGCAAGAAGGAGCAGGTTGCCTTCCTGAAGGAGCAACTGGGCGGCATGCGCGACCTGGCCAAGGAAGGCTATGTTGCACGCAACCGCCTGCTCGACCTGGAGCGTACCTACGCCCAGCTTGGCGGGGCGATTTCCGAAGACATCGGCAACATCGGCCGGGCCCAGCGTCAGGTGACTGAACTGAGTCTGCGCAAATCGCAGCGCACGCAGGATTACCAGAAGGAAGTGCGCACCCAGTTGTCGGAAGTGCAGCGCGAGGCGCAAAGCCAGGCCGCGCGTCTGGAGGCGCAGCGTTTCGAGTTGTCCAACGTCGAAGTCAAGGCGCCGGCAGGCGGCACCGTGGTCGGCCTGGCGGTCTTTACCAATGGCGGCGTGGTGCCGCCCGGCTTCAAGATGATGGACATCGTGCCGACCGACGATCCGCTCATCGTCGAAGGCCATCTGCCGACCAACCTGGTGGACAAGGTGCATGCGGGCCTGAAGGTCGAGCTGATGTTCTCGGCATTCAATACCAACCGCACGCCACATATCGAGGGTGAAGTCACCAACGTGGCCGCCGACCGCAATGTCGACGAACGCACCGGCATGCCGTACTACATCGTGCACGTGAAGGTGACGCCGGCGGGAGCCAAGAAGATTGCCGCGCACAAGATGGACATTCGTCCGGGCATGCCGGTCGAGTTGTTCGTGAAGACCGGCGAGCGCACGATGATGAACTACCTGCTCAAGCCGCTCGTAGACCGCGCGCAATCATCGATGAGCGAGGACTGACATGCGGGCGAGTAAAAAGATCCGTAAGGGCGGGGCGCTTCTGCGCGCTGGGACGCTCGGTGTGCTGCTGGCCCTGACGGGCGGCGGCGCTTCCGCAGTGTCGCTGACGCAGGCCTACGAGGCGGCCATCAAGAATGATCCGACCTTCCGCATGCGCTTCTACGAGAACCAGTCGGGCAAGGAAAATCGCATCCTCGGCCGGGCCGGCCTGCTGCCGCAGGTCGCGGCAAGCTATAACTACGGCAAGAACGTCGCCGACCAGGAATACCTGAGGCTGGGGATAATCCCGACCGTCGATCACCCGCGCTATACCAGTCGCTCGGCCGTGGTGCAGTTGCGCCAGCCGCTGTTCAATATGGAAGCGATCGTGCGCTACCGCCAGGGTAAGGTGCAGACCGAGCAGAGCGAACAGGCCTACGAGGCTGGCATCGACGAGGTCTCGGTGCGGGTCGTCAGCGCCTACCTGGACGTGCTGTTCGCCCAGGACCAGCTTGAGCTTGCCAGGGTCCAGCGTGACGCCCACCTCGAGAGCCAGAAGGTCAACCAGCGCCTGTTCGAGAAAGGCGAAGGCACCAAGACCGATATGCTGGAGACCCAGGCCCGGCTCGAGCTGGCCGAGGCGCAGCTGATCGAGTCGCAGGACAATCTGGTTGCCGCTCGCAACACGCTGGAAGGCGTAATCGGCATGGATCTGGGACAGTTGGACAGGCTGGGGGAGAATTTCCGTCCTCCCGAGCTCAAGCCTGCCTCTTTTGATGAGTGGCGCACGCTGGCGCTCGAGCGCAACAACACGCTGGCAGCGGCCCGCCTGGCGGTCGAAAATGCCCGCCTGGACATCAGCCGCAACCGGGCAGGACATCTTCCGCGCGTGGATTTTGTCGGGGTATACAGCAAAAGCGACAGCGAAACCCTTACCAACCTGAACCAGCAGAACACCAATCGCCAACTTGGCGTGCAAGTCAATATTCCGCTGTACCAGGGTGGGGCGGTGAATGCGTCGACGCGGCAGGCGGCCGCCTTGTACGGTCGCGCCCAGGCGGACCTGGATGCCCGGACCAATGAAATCCTGGTTGAGTTGCGAAAAGCCCACAGCCTCGTAATGAGCAGTGCGAGGAAAATAGATGCGCTGATCAAAGCTGTCGATGCTGGAAAACTCTTGATGACTGCCACGGAGCAATCCATCAAGGGCGGCGTCCGTATCAACCTGGATCTCCTGAATGCCCAGCAGCAGTTGTTCGCCAGCCAGCGCGACCTGGCCCAGGCGCGCTATACCTACCTCGTGGGCCTGATGCGCCTGCGTGCCGCCGCCGGCACCCTGCAGGCCGACTCGGTGCGTGAGATTGCCGCCTACTTCCGATGACCTCAAGAAAGTTCCGCCGAGGCGGAACTTTCTTTTTATCATCGTCTGCTAACGTGTTCTATCTTGCAGGAAATTGATTCTAAATGTAACCAAGTAGCGCACTCTTCAGTATTTTGCGACCTGTTTTTTTCGATTGGGCTAATATCGATTTACCAATCTAAATGGAGGTCGTCATGGCAGATGCAAACACCACCGCGATACAGAAACTGTACATTTCGTACTTCAGCCGTCCGGCTGACTTCGCGGGCCTGGAATACTGGAAAGGCCAATTGGCCAGCAATCCCAATGCGCTACAAGAGTTGTCGCGCCAGTTCTCCGTCTCGAAGGAATACCTCGACACCTATGCCAATCTGGATACCCGCGGCAAGGTCGCCGAAGTGTACGACAACCTGTTCGGCCGTCAGGCGGAAGCGGCGGGCATCGACTACTGGGCCAACCTGCTCAACAATAAGCAGATCACGATCGACAACATGGTGACCCAGATCGCCGCCGGCGCCCAAGGTACCGACCAGTTCGCCTATAACGCGAAAGTCGCGGCGGCGACCTCGTTCACCGAGCGTCTGGACCTGCCGAACGAACGGACGGCTTACTCGGGTACTGCTGCCAACAAGATCGCGGTGGACTGGATTACCGGTATCAAGGACCTGCAGTCGGCTGCGACGGCGATGGACCCGGGCGTCATCGATACCGTGATCGCACGCATCGTGGGTTCCACCACCTCGGGCTTCGACGATATCGGTGTGTATATGTGAGAACATGCGCGGACCTGGCGTCCGCGCACCCTGAAATATTATTTCAAACGCAGTGCCGCGTTGAAAGAAAATTTCAGATTGAGCCAGCCGCGCCCTGGGTTTCCTCCTTGCTCTCCGAGCGAGGCGCCGGGGCGCAGTGCGGGCAGGACACGCCCGGTACATAGTCGGGCGACAGCTGCTGGCGCGGCGTCACCACGGCGCGGCAGGCGAAGCATTGCGTGGTCTCGGTCGGCTCGAGCTTGGGGTTGAGCGCGGTGCGGTAGTCGAACACGAAGCAGTCGCCCTGGTAATGGTCGCCACCGACTTCCTCGAAATACTTGAGGATGCCGCCGTCGAGCTGGTAAACGCGCTCGTAGCCGATGTTCTTCATGTGGATCGCGGCCTTTTCGCAGCGGATGCCGCCGGTGCAGAAGGTCACGACCGTCTTGCCGGCCAGCTCGTCCTTGTGCTGCGCCGCCACTTCAGGAAACTCCGTGAACTTCTCGATGCGGTAGTCCAGCGTGTTCTGGAAGGTGCCGACGTCCACCTCGAAGGCATTGCGGGTTTCCATCATCACTACCGGCACGCCCTCGTCGTCGTGGCCCTGGTCGAGCCAGCGCTTGAGCGTCTTCGGATCGACCATTGGCGCGCGGCCGAGTTCCGGCTTGATGAGCGGCATGCGCATCGTGATGATTTCCTTCTTGATCTTCACCAGCATGCGCTTGTGCGACTGCTCGCTCGACAGGCTTTCCTTCCACTCCAGATCGGCCAGGCGGGCGTCGCTGCGCACCCAGGCCAGGTACTGGTCAATGTGCTCGCGGGTACCCGACAGGAACATGTTGATGCCCTCGGGCGTCAGCAGGACGGTGCCTTTCAGGCCGAGTTCGTTGCACAGCGCCTGGTACTGCGGGCGCAACGCTTCGAGATTGTCGAGGGTGACGAATTTGTAGGCGGCGATATTGACGTACATGGCTGCTGACGCGTGGAGGCTGGTGAAGACAGCCGGCTATTATAAGGCAGCCGCCGCGGGGCGCGGCAATTCCAGAGGGATTGACTAGGGTTTTCGCATTAGAATAGATGAATTAGAACAACAACCCGCACGCCTGCGCCGGTCCTCCATGCATTCCCTGAACATCCAGTACAACCCGCGCATCGACCAGTTGCGCTGGCTTGCCGCCACCCTGGTTTTCCTGTTCCATTTCCACCTCGAATACGCCGGCAACGGCGGCGTGCGTCTCAGCGGTCCGTGGACGGCCCTGATCACCGAAGGGCACACCGGCGTCGGCCTGTTCTTCACGCTGTCGGGCTTCCTGTTCATGCAGATCGCCCTGCACCAGCATGGCGCCGGGCGCGAGATCGTCTACCGCGACTTCCTGCGCAACCGCGTGCTGCGCATCGTGCCGCTCTACCTCGTCATCTACCTGGTCGCCACCTCGATCGGGCGCGACAAGTTCGCGCCCCAGGACCTGCTCTACCTGTTCGTCTCCAACCTTGGCCTGGCGCCGACCTCGGGGACGGTGATCACGGGCGCGGCCTGGACCATCTCGCTGGAATTCCTGTTCTACATGGTCTTTCCCTTCCTGGCGCGCTTCACCATCGAGCGCGGCGTGGCCTACCTGGGCGGCTGGCTGGTGCTGATGGCCTTCTTCAAGGTGGCCGCGTACACGGTCAACGAGAACAGCACGCTGATGTATTTCAGCACCTGGGTCGGCCGCTTCGACCAGTTCCTGATCGGCATGGCGGCGGCCATGCTGTACGCCCGCTGGCGCGTGCCGCTGACCCGCTGGGCGCCGCTGCTGCTGCTGGCCAGCGCGGCCCTGGTCCTGTGGGATACCGCCCTGATGCACCGCGTCGCCCCCTTCGGCGCCACGCCGCGCTCGGCCTTCTGGATCATCTGGCCGACCCTGGAAAGCTTCGGCTGGGCCGCGCTGATCCTGGGCTGGGTCTCGTTCGCGCCGCGCCTGCCGGGCGTCGTCGAGCGCGCGCTGAGCCAGGGCGGCAAGATCAGCTTCTCGTTCTACCTGCTGCACATGGGCCTGCTGCACATCTTCGCCGCCCGCATCGGGCTGGTGGCGCCCACCGGCACGCCCTGGGTGGATGGCCTCATCATGCTGGCGGTGGCCTACGGCGCCACCTGGGCGCTGTCGACCCTGAGCTACCACATCGTCGAGGAGCCGTTCCTGCGCATGCGGCGTCATTACGGGAGCAGCCAGCCGCAACCGGCGCAAGTTTCGTAGGGTGGGCGGGTCCCCCGCCCACGCGGTGATCGTTAACAGCGAGATCATCCGGCGCGAGAGCGGAGCCGCTACGCCCACCCTACGATGCTCAAACGCAACGACTGATTAGTCATGCAACTTCAAGCCACTGCCCAGCCGGAGTAAAATGACGGGATGACTTCCCCGACTTTCACCCACCTCCGCGTCCACTCCGAATACTCGATCGTCGATGGCCTCGTGCGCATCGACGACATCGTGGGGGCGTGCGCGAAGGACCAGCAGCCGGCGCTGGCCGTGACCGACCTGGCCAACATGTTCTGCCTGGTGCGCTTTTATAAAGCGGCGCGCGGGAAGGGGATCAAGCCGATCGTCGGCGTCGACGCCTGGATCACCAACGACGAGAACCGCGACAAGCCCTCGCGCCTGCTCATCCTGGCCAAGAACCGCACCGGCTACCTGCAGCTGTGCGACCTGTTGTCGAAAGCCTGGCTCACCAATCAATACAAGGGCCGCGCCGAGATCCGCGTCGAGTGGCTGGAAGCGCTGGCGACGTCGAAGTCCACGCTGGAGCCGGACGTCGACCAGGCCAATGCCCTGATCGTGCTGTCGGGCGCCTGTTTCGGCGACGTCGGCCAGGCCATCGACAACGGCGACATCGAGCGTGCCGAGCGGCTTGCTGCGCGCTGGGCGCGCATGTTCCCGGGCCACTTCTACATCGAGATCCAGCGCGCGGGCCAGCCGAACCAGGAGCAGGGCGTGCGCCACTCGGTGGCCCTGGCCGGGCGCCTGGGCTTGCCGGTGGTGGCGACCCACCCGGTGCAGTTCCTGAACAAGGACGAATTCATCGCCCACGAAGCGCGCGTCTGCATCGCCGAGGGCGAGATGCTGGCCAACGCCAAGCGCGTGCGCCGCTTCAACGAAGAGATGTGCTTCAAGACGCAGGCCGAGATGGCGGAGCTGTTCGCCGACCTGCCGGGCGCGCTCGCCAACTCGGTCGAAATCGCCAAGCGCTGCAACGTCACCCTGACGCTGGGCAAACCGCAGCTGCCGGATTTCCCGACGCCCGACGGCATGAGCATCGACGACTTCCTGGTTTCGGAGACCAAGAAGGGCCTGGAAGAGCGCCTGGTGCAGCTGTATCCGAACGAAGAGCAGCGCGAGAAGGAGCGTCCGCGCTACGAGGCGCGCCTGGAATTCGAGAACCAGACCATCATCAAGATGAAGTTCCCGGGCTACTTCCTGATCGTGGCGGAGTTCATCCAGTGGGGCAAGAACAACGGCGTGCCGATCGGCCCGGGCCGCGGCTCGGGCGCCGGCTCGCTGGTCGCGTATGCGCTCAAGATTACGGATCTGGATCCGCTGAAGTACAACCTGCTGTTCGAGCGCTTCCTGAACCCGGAACGCGTCTCGATGCCCGACTTCGACATCGACTTCTGCCAGGAAAAGCGCGAACTGGTGATCCAGCACGTGAAGGACTTGTACGGCCGTGATGCGGTGTCGCAGATCGCCACCTTCGGCACCATGGCGGCCAAGGGCGCGATCCGCGACGTCGGCCGCGTGCTCGATTTCGGCTACAACTTCTGCGACGGCATCTCCAAGCTGATCCCCTTCAAGCCGGGCAAACCGGTCTCGATCGCCGAGGCGATCGAAGAGGAACCGCTGCTCAAGGAGCGCCTCGAGAACGAGGAAGAGGTCAAGCAGCTGCTGGATCTCGCCCAGCAGGTCGAAGGCATCACCCGCGGCATCGGCATGCACGCCGGGGGCGTGCTGATCGCGCCCGGCAAGCTCACCGACTTCTGCCCGCTGTACACCCAGGGCGGCGACGCCGGTGTGGTGTCGCAGTACGACAAGGACGACGTGGAAGCCGTCGGCCTGGTCAAGTTCGACTTCCTGGGCCTGACCACGCTCACCATCCTGGACCGCGCGGTGAACTACATCCGCGCGCTCGACCCGCAAGACGCCGACTTCAACCTCGAGTCCCTGCCGCTGACCGACCGGCCTTCGTACAAGCTGCTGTCCGAAGCGAAGACCGTCGCGATCTTCCAGCTTGAATCGCGCGGCATGCAGGGCATGCTGAAGGACGCGCGTCCCGACCGCTTCGAGGACATCATCGCGCTCGTCGCCCTGTACCGTCCGGGCCCGATGGACCTGATTCCCGACTTCTGCAAGCGCAAGCACGGCGAGAAGTTCGACTATCCGGACCCGCGCACCGAATCGATTCTGTCCGAGACCTACGGCATCATGGTCTACCAGGAGCAGGTGATGCAGATGGCGCAGATCGTCGGCGGCTACTCGCTGGGCGGCGCGGACATGCTGCGCCGCGCGATGGGCAAGAAGAAGGCCGAAGAGATGGCCGAGCACCGCGCGATCTTCCGCGCCGGCGCCGCCAAGGACGGCCTCTCCCAGGAAAAGGCCGACGAGATCTTCGACCTGATGGAGAAGTTCGCGGGCTACGGCTTCAACAAGTCGCACGCGGCCGCCTACGCGCTGCTGTCCTACCACACGGCCTACCTGAAGGTGCACCACACCGCCGCGTTCATGGCAGCCAACATGTCGCTGGCGATGGAAGACACCGAGAAGATCAAGATCCTGGTCGAGGATGCGATCGACGTCTGCAAGCTCACCATCCTGCCGCCGGACGTCAACGAATCGCACTTCCGCTTCACGCCGGAAGGCCAGCCGCGTTCCGTGACCGGCAAGCAGGTCTCGAACATCCGCTACGGCCTGGGCGGCGTGAAGGGCGCGGGGCAGGGCGCGATCGAGGCGATCATCGCCGCCCGCACCGAAGGCGGCAAGTTCAAGGACCTGTTCGACTTCTGCATGCGGGTGGACCGCAAGCAGATCAACCGCCGCACCATCGAATCGCTGATCCGCGCCGGCGCCATGGACTGCTTCGGCGTCGACCGCGCCGTGCTGCTGGCTTCGGTCGGCTTCGCCATGGAAGCGGCCGGCCAGGCCGCCGCCAGCGCCAACCAGGTCAGCCTGTTCGGCGGCATTGATTCCGATCTCGTCGCTCCGCCGGAGTACGTCAAGGCGACCCCGTGGACCGACCGCCAGAAGCTGGCCGAAGAAAAGATCGCGCTCGGCTACTACCTGTCGGGCCACATGTTCGACTCGTACGCGCAAGAGGTGCGGCGCTTCGCCAAGACCAAGCTGAAGGACCTGGAACCCTCGCGCGATCCGCGCATGCTGTGCGGCGTGATCACCGGCGTGCGCACCCAGATGACCCAGCGCGGCAAGATCCTGATCGTGGCGCTGGACGACAAGACCGGCGTGGTCGAGGTGACCATCTACAGCGAGCTGCTGGAGCAGAACAAGAACATCTTCAAGGAAGACGAATTCCTGCTGGTGGTCGGCAAGGTCTCGGAAGACCGCTTCAACGGCGGCCTGCGCATCACGGCCGAGAAGGTGTTCGACATCGCCGCGGCGCGCATCCAGTACGGCTTCAAGCTGGAGATGGACGTGCCCTGCGACCTCAATCCCGCCAAGCTGGCCGAGGTCCTGCAGCCGCACCGCATGCAGGACGGCATGCCGGTCAGCCTGCGCATCAAGCCGCAGGGCGTGGAGGCCATCCTGCAGCTGGGCGACGACTGGCGCGTGGCGCCGTCGGATACGCTCAAGCAGCAGCTGGAGCTGACGCTGGGGGCGAAGGACGTGGCGGTGGAGTACTGATCCGCGCTGGCGGTTCGCATGCAGACTTGGCTCCCCGCCTTCGCAGGGATGACGGTTTTTAGGCTATGTGAGCAAACGGCGTTAGTAGTATTGACTGTGTTGGCATCAGCACGTCGTTCCCGCAAAGGCGGGAACCCAAGTTCGTGGCGCCTTGCGAACGCATCACCGCAGCAGCGGCCCGACATCCGCCACCCGGTCGCGAGAGGTCTCAGGACTCGGGAGCCGTGAAGGGATGTTCGCCGGCGTGCTCGCGCAGCCCGCGAGTCGCCTGGACGGTCTTGTCCGCCGCGCGTTCCAGCACCACCTTGCGGTTGCTCGATTCCTCGTCGCGCGTCGCTTCGCGGTGCCACAGGTGCAGCACCTCGGTGGCCAGGGCGCCGTCCTTGCGCAGCACGCCGGCATGGAACAGGCGCAGCACCAGGTCGGCATCCTCGTGGCCCCAGCCCACGAAACTCTCGTCGAAGCCGTTGACCTTCTCCAGGTCGGCGCGCCAGACGGCCAGGTTGCAGCTCTTGATGCGGCGCCAGCTGAAGGTGCGCCGTACCCGTCCCAGGTCGGGCCAGCGCAGCATCGTCTGCAGCACCTTGTTCATGTCGCCGCGCAGGCGGCAGCGCAGGCGCTCGGCCAGCGTCATGCCGGCGACGTCGATCCGGTCGCGCAGGACGCGTTCGGTCAGCGCCTGGCTCAGGAGGATGCGGCTGCCGGCGACCAGGAAGCCCGGCCGCGCCAACGCGCGATGCCGCTTGACGAAGTCGCGCTGCGGCACGCAGTCGCCGTCCAGGAAGATGATATAGTCGCCGGTTGCCGCCAGCGTGCCGCGGTTGCGCGCCATCGCGGCGCGGAAGCCTTGGTCCGGCTGCCACACGTGCTTGAGCGGCATCGGCGCGCGCGCCGCCAGGGCGGCGACGGTGTCCCGCGTGTTGGCAGTCGAGCCGTCATCAGCGATAATGATTTCAAAATTCTTGTCATCCTGCATGAAACAGGCTTCCACGACCGCTGCGAGTGCATCCGGACGGTTGTATGTGGTGATCACGACAGAGATGGTCGGGGTTTGCTGCATGAAAGTCCAATGAAAACGCGCGTTCAAGCTTGGCAAGAGTATCCCACAAGAACATGAATGAACAATAATCAGACGAAAATCGGGGTGCCGATGCAGCGTTGGATCGGCTTCCTGGTTTTCCTGTTCCCTTTCCTCAGCCTCATCACCCCGTCCGGCATCGGCTTTTCCAGCCTCGTCTTCGTGCTCGCGTTGCTGTGCGTGCCGCGCAAGGCCTGGGCGGCGACGGCTCCCCACTTGCGCGAGATTCGCTGGGTGCTGGCGGCCTTCGGCTATTGCTTCCTGCTGGCGCTGGCCTTCGTGCTGGCGCGTCCCGGGGGCGACTGGAGCGACCTCGACAAGCCCTCGCGCATGCTGCTCGGTTTGAGCGCCCTGATGCTGGTGGTGCTGGCGCGTCCAGCGCGCGCCTGGCTGTGGTGGGGCGTGATCCTGGGCGCCCTGGGTGCGCTGCCCTTCATCGCCTGGCAGCGCTTCGTGCTGGACATCCAACGTCCCGGCGGCTGGCTCAATGCGATCACCTTCGGCGACATCGCGCTGTGCCTGGCGCTGGTGGCGCTGGCGGCCGCCGTCGACTACCGCCACAGCACCCGCAAGGCGATCTTCCCGGCGCTCGGCGCGCTGGCGGGCCTGGGGGCGACGGTCATCAGCGGCACGCGCGGCGGCTGGATCGCGCTGGTGCTGGCGGCGATCCTGTTCCTGACCTACGCGCGCCTGCTGCAGAGCCGCCGGGTGCGCCTGCTGCTGGTCGGCAGCTTCGCGCTGTTCGCCTCGACCTTCTTCATTCCCGCCTTCGGCGTGCAGGAGCGGGTGGGGCAGGGCATGCACGACGTCCAGACCTGGCTCGACGGCGGCAGCGCCTTCTCGAACGTCGGCATCCGCCTGGAACTGTGGCAGGGGGCCCGCCACCTGATCGCGGAGGAACCCTGGTTCGGGCGCGGCCCCGAAGGGGTACGCGCCGGGCTGCGCGAACTGGCGCAGCAGGGCAAGGTGCAGGAGGTGATCCTCGAGTTCAGCGACCACCTGCACAACGATATCCTGCAGGCGCTGGCAGCCGGCGGGGTGTTCGGGCTGCTGGCGTACATCGGCATCCTGGCGGCGCCTTTCGCCTTTTTCGCGCGCGCGGTCGGGAGCCGGGAAGGCGACGGGCGCCGCCGCGGCATGCCCCAGTTCGCGCCGGCCCTGGCCGGCATGCTGGTGGTGCTCGGCTATTTCGGCTTCGGCCTCACCGAAGTCATCTTCTGGTCATTGAAGGGCGCCATGTTCTATGTGCTCATGGTGGCACTCCTGATGGGCTTCTGCCTGACCGCGAAAGCGGACGCGCAGACCCGTATCGAAACGAAAAGTGGACAATAACGTGGAAAACAAGCTTGTCGTCAAACGCCTGCTGGCGGTAGTCAAGCCCTACCAGACGCGCGCCTGGCTGGCGCTGCTGTCGATGGCGCTCACCGCCGCGACCCAGCCGCTGCTGGGCAAGGCCCTGCAACTGCTGATCGACCTCGGCTTCGAAGAGAAGGTACCGTTCAGCCTGTGGTGGATTCCCGGCGTGCTGGTCTCGATCTTCATCCTGCGCGGCATCGGCACCTTCTCCACCGCCTACCTGAACAACTGGGTCACCAGCCGCGTGCTGAACGACCTGCGCGCGATGGTGTTCGACCGCGTGCTCAAGCTGCCGGTAGGACGCTTCCACGAAGAGTCGACCGGCAAGATCATCAACGTCGTGGTGAACGAGGTGCGCCAGGTGGTGGACATGCTGCAGTCGGTGTTCGTGGCCTGCGTGCGCGACACCCTGGTGGTGATCGGCCTGCTCGCCACGCTGCTGTACCTGAACTGGAAGCTGACCCTGGTCGCCATCGTCGTGATCCCGCTGACCGCCGTGATCGTGCGCACCACCACCGGCCGCCTGCGCCGCCTGAACCGCGAGAACCTGCGCGTG
Organism: Massilia sp.; assembly: GCF_046293535.1. Lineage (NCBI taxonomy): Bacteria > Pseudomonadati > Pseudomonadota > Betaproteobacteria > Burkholderiales > Oxalobacteraceae > Massilia > Massilia sp. The sequence goes on from NZ_JBKBOV010000019.1 coordinate 41,391, forward strand.
ACGGCCGAGCTGACCCAGGTGGTGGAAGAAGCCACGCGCGGCCACCAGGTGATCCGCGTGTTCTCGGGCGAGCGCTACGAGCGCGCGCGTTTCCACGCCCGCAGCGAAGCGCTGCGCGGCTTCTCGCAGCGCATGACGGTCGCGTTTGCGGCCACCACGCCCGTGACCCAGATCGCCACCTCGATGGCCTTGTCGCTGGTGGTGGTGCTGGCGATCCAGGCCGACATGACCCAGGGCGAGTTCGTCCAGTTCGTCACCATGATGCTGATGCTGCTCACGCCGCTCAAGTCGCTGGCCGAAGTGAACGGACCGATGCAGCGCGGGATCGCCGCGGCCGAAACGGTGTTCGGCCTGATCGACTCGCCGGCCGAGAACGACACCGGTACGCGCGAACTGGGCCGCGCCAAGGGGCACCTGCGCCTGGAGAACGTTTCGTTCCGCTATCCCGGCGCGGCCAGCCTCGCCCTGAACGACGTCACCCTCGACGTGCAGCCGGGCCAGACGGTGGCGCTGGTGGGCGTGTCGGGCGGCGGCAAGTCGACTTTTGTCAACCTGGTGACCCGCTTCTACGATCCGGAAGGCGGCCGCGTGCTGCTCGACGGCGTGCCCTACCAGGACATCAAGCTGGCCAGCCTGCGCGCGCAGCTGGCGATGGTGAGCCAGAACGTGGTGCTGTTCGACGACACGCTGGCCGCCAACATCGCCTACGGCGCGGAGAAGATCGACTACGAGCGCCTGGCGGCGGCGGTCAGGGCCGCGCACTTGACCAGCGTGGTAGCCAAGCTGGAAGACGGCGTCGAGACGCGCATCGGCGAGAACGGCATGCGCCTCTCGGGCGGCCAGCGCCAGCGCGTGGCGATCGCCCGCGCGATCTACAAGGATGCGCCGATCCTGATCCTGGACGAAGCCACCTCGGCGCTCGACAACGAGTCCGAACGCGCGGTGCAGGCGGCGCTGGAGGCCCTGATGTCGGGCCGCACCACCATCGTGATCGCGCACCGCCTGTCGACCATCGAGCGGGCCGACCGGATCGTGGTGATGGAGCACGGGCGCATCGTCGAGCAGGGCACGCACGCGGAGCTGCTCGATGCGAACGGGATGTATGCGAACCTGTACCGGCTGCAGTTCGTGGCGGCGGATGATGGGGCGAGCGCGTCATCACGGCTGCCCTGACAAACATTGGGTCCCGGCCTGCGCCGGGACGACGTGCTGAAGATGCAGGCCATAACATTGTTTCGACCTGCTGCCTGAAGACCGTCGTCCCGGCAAAGGCCGGGACCCAAGTTGTTTTTTGAAGTCAGCTGGCGTAATGCGCCGCTTCCCCCGGCACTTCCGCATCGCGGCCATGCGCCCGGTCCTGCATCGCTTCCACATAGCGGCGCAGCGCGTCGTCCAGCGACGGCAGCATCAGCGCCCGCTCGCTCGACAGCGCGCTGTATTCGGGCCGGCGCGCGAGGTGGCCGCAGCTCTCGCTCGACACGACTTCCAGTCTGCCGTGATCGACTCCCGCCGCCTCGCAGGCGCGCTTGGCCAGCTCGGCCCAGCTGAGCGCCTCGGCATTGGTCAGGTGCCAGACGCCGCGTTCGCGGTCGATCAGCAGGTCGAGCGAGACGTTGACCAGGTCCGGCACGTAGGTCGGCGAGACCACCATGTCGCCCGCCGCCTGGAAGGGCTGGCCGGCCTCCAGCGCATTGAGCGCCAGCGTGACGAAGTTGTGCCGGTCCCAGGGCCCGAAGAAGGCGCTGGTGCGGATCACCAGGGCCTGCGGGTCGGCGTCCAGCACGCGCTGCTCGGCCTCCATCTTGCTGCGGCCGTACACGCCGAGCGGATTGAGGGCGTCCGATTCGACGTAGGGCGCGCCCTTGGTGCCGTCGAAGACCAGGTCGGTCGAGAAGGTCATGAAGCGCAGCTGGTGGCGGATGCAGGCCAGCGCCAGGATGGTCGGCCCCAGCGTGTTCTCGCGCATGCAGCGTTCAAGATCGCCCTCGGCCTCGTCCACGCGCACGTAGCCGCCCGCATTGATGATCGCCCACGGCTTGTAGCGCCCAATCGCGGCTTCCACCGAGGCCGGATCGGTGATGTCCATCTCCTGGCGCGTCAGCACGTGGAAGGCGAGGTTGCGGTTCTTGCAGATGCGGGCATAGGCCGAGCCCAGGGTGCCGGTGGCGCCGGTGATCAGGATCGGCTGCACCACGCTCGACTTGAACTGGCTGCGGACCGCGATGTCGGCCACCGCGGTGCGGGTCGCCACCGGCTTGCAGAAGAAGCGGCCCGGGCGGCGCCACCAGCCTTCGCCCTGCAGCACCGGGTTGGTCAGCGGACGTCCGCTGGACAGCTCGCGCATCAGGGTGGCCACCGCCGTCGGGCGCGGCTCGCCGCCGCGCACGTCGAACGGGCCCGGCTCGTAGTAGCCGCGGCACTCGGTGACCAGGCAGTTCCAGTCGTAGGACCCGAGCAGGGCCCAGACCGTCACCGCGCGCACGTCGGCGCCCTGCTGGCGGGCGCTGCGCGCCGCGTTCCAGATCTCGAGCAGCCAGCGCATCTGGTCTTCGCGGTTGGCGTCGATGTGCGCCTCGGTGATGGCGATCGGCAGGCCGTAGCGCTCCCAGGTCTCCATGAGCAGCGGCGCGATGCCGGGCGTGGGGGTGGCCAGCGCGCGCGGCGTCTCGATGTCGGCGTGCGGGATGCCGCGGTAGACGTGGCGCCGGTCCTCCGGGTAGCGCTCCGGACGGTGGTCGAGCCAGCGCTCGCTGGTCGCGTAATAGTTGACGCCGATGATGTCGGGCGGGCAGGGGTTGTCGCGGAACCAGAGCAGTTCTTCCTCGCTGGCGTTGGACTCGAGCAGGTAGTTCCACAGCGCGTGGTTCTGGTCCACCATGCCGCACAGCAGGTCCCAGCCGAGCCAGCGGCGGTCGTTGAAGAAGCTGACCACTTCCTGCATCTCGGGCGTGCCGTAGGTCTTCGACAGGTCGTCGGTGGCGACCAGCTTGGCCTCCGGGTTGACCGCGCGGATCGCGCGCATCGCCAGCACGGTGGCGCGGCACTCGTGGATCAGGGCGCGGATGAAGGTGGATTCGTCGCTGCCGTGTGGGTACCACACGCCTGCCAGACCGGAAAAGCGCGCCGTGGTCAAGGGTTCGTTGACCGGGGTGTAGTATTCGGCCCAGGGGTAGCGGCGGGCTACCGCGCCGGCGTACTCGGCGAGCTTTTCGGGGAAGGCGGGATCGACCAGGCTGGTGTCGCGTGGTCCGCTGCCATGGTGAAGCAGGCCGACGATGGGGGTGACGCCCAGCTGCTGCAGGGCCGGCAGGCGTTCGTCGGACCATGACCAGTCGGCGGACTCGATGCCGTCGGGCGCGGTGCGTTCCCACAGCACCGGATAGCGGATGGCCTTGATGCCGAGGGAGGCGAAGCGGTCGATGTCCTGCAGGCGTTCTGCGTGGCCGTTGCGCTCCATCTGGCTGAAGTAGTTGTCGCGCACACGGTTGACCGTGCATTCGAGTCCACCCCAGAGCTCGAGCTCGGGGACGTGTTCCGGCTGGTGATGCATGGGTGTGTTCATGTTCTGACCCGCTATTTTGTGAAGACAGGCTCCAGCCTAATTGCCACGTGCGACGAGTTGTGTGAAGTAGCCCACATAAAAAGGACATTTCGGACCAGTCCTACATTTGCATGCAAATTCCTATTTTCTAAGCCTAACTTCTGCTAACTAGAAATTTCTGAGGGCATCGAAATGATGCCGACCGGTGCGCCGCACGCGGCCTGGAGCGGCGACAATATGGCTATACAAGGAGACCGCGATGTACATGGTGTACTGGACAATCGTCGAAGGAGACAGGTGCACGCCGCACCAGCAGCTGTTCGCAACCGCGGACATGGTGGAGGCGATGCAGCACATGGAGCTGCTGCGCAAGCGCCAGCGCGAAGGGGAAGGCGTGCGCTTCATCACGATGTCCTCGGAGCATCCGGACCTGGTCGGCCATCCGGGCGTGGACGTGACGGGGCCGGACTATAACTGGAAGAAGCGGCGCCGCTGAAGCTTCCTACGCAAGCCTGCTCTTCAGTATCTTGCCGCTCGGCGCGGCCGGCAGCGCATCCATGAACACGATGCGCGCGGGACGCTTGTAGGGCGCCAGGCGGCTTCGGAGCCAGTCCTGCAGCGCGGCCGCGTCGACCATGCCCGACGCTTCGACAAACGCCACCACCTCTTCCTCGCCGCCGGCAAGCGGCCGGCCGACCACCGCCGACTGCAGCACCTCCGGATGGCTGTTGAGCGCCGTTTCCACTTCCAGCGGATAGACATTGAACCCGGAGCGGATGATGAGTTCCTTCAGGCGCCCGGCGATGAACAGCGCGCCGTCTTCGCCCAGCGTGGCGAGGTCGCCGGTGGCCAGCCAGCCGCCGGGACGCAGGGTGGCCGCCGTTTGCTGCGGGTCGCGGTAGTAGCCCGCCATCACGTTCGGTCCGCGCACCCACAGTTCGCCCGTCGCCGCGTCGATGCGCACGTCGACTCCGGGGATCGGGTGACCCACCGAGGTGTCGCCGCGCGGAGCGTCCAGGCGGGTCTGGGAGACGGTCGGGCCGCTTTCGGTGAGGCCATAACCGTTGTGCAGGGGCAGCCCGAACACGCGCTCGACCTCGCGCTTGAGCGCCGGGTCGAGCGGCGCGCCGCCGGCGTAGCAGAAGCGCAGGCGCGAATGCAGAGGAAATTCGGCCGGCTCGCCCCCCGTGAGCGCCAGCAGGCGTGCGTACATCGCCGGGACGCCCTGCACGATGCTGAGCTCGCCTGCCCGGATCTGCGCCAGCAGCGCCTCGCTTGAGAAACGCGGCATCAGGCGCAGGCAGGCGCCGGCGTACAGGGTGCCCAGCATCACCGAACTGAGGCCGTACACGTGCGAGATCGGCAGCACGCCGCTGGCCTGGTCGCTCGGGAGCAGGCCGCGCAGGGCGCTCGAGGTGGCGGCGACGAACAGCAGGTTGGCATGGGTCAGCATGACGCCCTTGGGCCGGCCGGTGGTGCCGGTGGTGTAGACCAGCGCCGCCACCTGGGCGCCATCGCGCCGTACGGCTTCCGGAACGGCAGCCGTATCCGGCACGCCCGCCGTCACGCCCTGGTCCGTGGCGCTGAGCACGCAGCGCGGGCTGCAATGCGCGCGGATCGCGGCCAGCTCGCCTTCGCTCAGGCGCGCGTTGACCGTCACGCTCCAGGCGTCGATGCTCGCGATCGCGAAGATCAGGGCCACCTGCGCCACGCTGTTCTCGCTGACCAGCATGACACGGTCGCCCGGGCGCACGCCCAGTTCGCGCAGCCGGGCGGCGTGGCGCTCGACTTCAAGCCGCAGCTCTCCATAGGTCCAGGCACGGCCGTTCTCGACCAGGGCGGGTGCGCCGGCAGGGTGGCGCCGCAGGATGTCGCCGATGCGCGCAGGGAGGAGGGAAGGATCGATCATGCGGCCTGCTTTATACCTGCTCGCGCATGCAAGGGCAAGCCGGCGATACCGCCATTCAGGCCGGCAGCGCGAAGGCGTCCGCGATCTCCACCATTTCACCCGTGCCGCGCGCATCGTAGCCGGGCAGGGCGGCCACCAGCTTGTGGTAGGCCGGCGTACGCATCAGCTCCAGCAACTGGCGCATGGCAGGCTCCTCGAGGGCGTCGCGGCGCACCGCGAAGTAATACACCTCGTTCACCAGCGGCGTGAAGTCGAGCTTGAACTGGGCGCTGGCGGCGCGCATGCCGATGCCCGCATCGGCCATGCCGCTGGCGATGTAGGCCGCCACCGCGGAATGGGTGAACTCGGCGTTGTTGAAACCCTGGATGGCATCGGGGGGCGGACCGTCGGCGGCCAGCATCATCTCGAGCAGCATGCGGGTGCCGGAACCGGCCTGGCGGTTCACGAAGCGCACGCCGGGGCGCGCCAGGTCGGCCAGCGTGCGCAGGCCGAGCGGATTGCCGCGGGCCGCGCTAAGGCCCGGGTGGCGGCCCGCGACGCGCACCAGGCAATGCTGTTCCGGATCGAGCCAGCGCAGGTACCAGCTTGCCGTCGGCGCCTGGAAGCGCCCGAGCGGGACGTGGAAACCGGCCAGGTCGCACTCGCGCCGCGCCAGCGCCACCACCGCATCGGTGCTGGTGCGGTAGCGCGAGTCGAGTGGCAGGGCGCCGCGGTCGATGCAGCCCAGCAGCGCCGCTACCGCGAAGCCGTGGCTGGCGTCCATGCGCAGCGCCCGGGTGCGGCTGGCGGTGATGCGCACCAGTTCCGCTTCCAGTTCCGAGGCCAGGCTTTGCAGCGTGGGCGACAGGCGCGCGGCGATACGGCGGTCGGCCCACACCAGTTTCTGCGCCAGCGGCGTGAGCTGGGTACCGCGTCCGCGCCCGGTCTGCAGCAGCTGTTCGCCGAACAGGGTCTCGGCCGTGCGCAGCAAACCCCAGGCATAGCGGTAGGACAGCTTGACTGATTTGGCGGCCTGGGCGATCGAACCGGTGTCCTGGATCGACAACAGCAGGCCGAGCAGGTCGGCGGTGTCGAGCGGCGGTTCGCCCTTGACGCTGATCTCCCAGTGCGGGCGGATGTGAACGGTAAGCATATGCTAAAAATAGCCTATTTCTTGCCTAAAAACATCATGATACGCTCCACAAAACAATAAAAAATGACAGATTAATATGCTTTTTAAAGCATATTTCAATACTTAAAACAATTGGAGGGGACATGGCTGGACTAGGTTTTCTTGACAAGGAACACACCATCGCAGGGCCGGGTTTCAACCGCTGGCTGGTACCGCCGGCGGCGCTCGCGATTCACCTGTGCATCGGCATGGCCTATGGCTTTTCGGTGTTCTGGCTGCCGCTGTCGAAAGCGATCGGCATCACCGAATCGGTCGTCTGCCCGGCCGAGATGAGCTTCATGCAGCAGATCTTCGCCACCACCTGCGACTGGCAGATCTCGATGCTGGGCTGGATGTACACCCTGTTCTTCGTGTTCCTCGGCCTGGCTGCATGGCTGTTCGGCGGCTGGCTCGAGCATGCGGGGCCGCGCAAGGCGGGCCTGGTGTCGGCGCTGTGCTGGTGCGGCGGCCTGGTGATATCAAGCATCGGCGTCTACACGCACCAGATCTGGCTGATGTGGATCGGCTCGGGCGTCATCGGCGGCATCGGGCTGGGCCTCGGCTACATCTCGCCGGTCTCGACCCTGATCAAGTGGTTCCCCGACCGGCGCGGCATGGCGACCGGCATGGCGATCATGGGCTTCGGCGGCGGCGCCATGATCGGCGCGCCGCTGGCCGACAAGCTGATGAAGTACTTCGCCACCCCGACCTCGGTCGGCGTGTGGGAGACCTTCCTGGCCCTCGCCGCGATCTATTTCGTGTTCATGGTCGCCGGCGCGCTGACCTACCGCGTGCCTGCCAACGGCTGGAAACCGGAGGGCTGGACCCCGCCGGCGAAAGCCGCCACGACGATGATCACGGCGCGCCACGTGCACGCCAGCCGCGTCTGGGGCATCCCGCAATTCTGGCTGATCTGGGGCGTGCTGTTCCTGAACGTCTCGGCGGGCATCGGGATCCTGGGCATGGCTTCGCCACTCTTGCAGGAGGTGTTCGGTGGGCGCCTGATCGGCGTCGACGCCGGCTTCAACGAGCTCGACGCCGCGCAGAAAGGCCAGATCGCGGCCATCGCCGCCGGCTTTACCGGCCTGCTGTCCCTGTTTAACATCGGCGGCCGCTTCGCCTGGGCATCGTGCTCCGACTACATCGGGCGCAAGGCGACCTATTTCGTGTTCCTGATCCTCGGCTTCGTCCTGTACGCCTCGATTCCTTCGATGGCGCATAACGGCCAGCTGGCGCTGTTCGTCGGCTTCATCTGCATCATCCTGTCGATGTACGGCGGCGGGTTCGCGACCGTGCCGGCCTACCTGGCCGACCTGTTCGGCACCCAGATGGTCGGCGCCATCCACGGCCGCCTGCTCACGGCCTGGGCTGCCGCGGGCGTGCTCGGTCCGATCCTGATCAACTACATCCGCGAGTACCAGATCGCCCATGGCGTGCCCAAGGCCCAGGCCTACGACGTGACCATGTATGTGCTCGCTGGCCTGGTGGTCGTCGGCATCGTGCTGAACTCGATGATCCGCCCGCTGGACGACAAGCACTTCATGACCGATGCCGAGCTGGCGGCGGAGAAGAAGCTGGCGCAGGAACGCGACCTGAACGCGTCGAGCGGCGTACGCGGCGGCGCGATCGCCGTCGGCGCCACCAACCCGGCGCTGGCCACCTTCGCCTGGGCGGCGGTCGGCATTCCGCTCCTGATCGGCGTGTGGATCACGCTGCAGAAGGCGGTGGTGCTGTTCCAGTAAGCCGGCGGGCGTGGACGGCCGTGCCGTCCACGCCTTGCAGTACCATTTACCTATCACCCAACGAATCCCCACTGGGACCCATCATGAACCATCCTGTCATCCCGATCGCCGTAGCAGGCGCCAGCCGCCAGCGCAAGCGCGAAGCGCCCAAGGGCCGCCGCGTCGACCCACAGGCGCTGGCCGAGGTCCAGGCGCTGCTGGGCAGCGAGTCGCGCCAGCGCGACCTGCTCATCGAGCACCTGCACAAGATCCAGGACCATTTCGGCTGCCTGGGCAGTCATCACCTGGCCGCGCTGGCGCAGGAGATGCGCCTGGCGCAGGCCGAGGTCTATGAGGTTGCCACCTTCTATCACCATTTCGACGTGGTAAAGGAGGGCCAGGAGGCGCCCGCCGCGCTGACGGTACGCGTCTGCGCGGGGCTGTCCTGCGAGATGGCGGGGGCGCGCGAACTGCTGGACAGGATGCCGGCGCTGCTGGGGCGGGAAGTGCGGGTGCTCGAGGCGCCGTGCGTGGGCCGCTGCGAGCAGGCGCCGGTGGCGGTGGTAGGGCAACGCGCGGTGCCGCATGCAAGCCTTGAAACCGTGCTGGCCAGGGTCAGTGCGGGTGAAACGGTCGAGACGATCGGTGCCTACCTCGATTACGCAGCCTATCGCGAAGCCGGCGGTTACGCGCTGCTGCGCAATTGCGTGGCCGGCCAGCACGATGTGGAACAGGTCATCCAGACGTTGGAAGCGTCCGGCCTGCGCGGTCTGGGCGGCGCCGGCTTCCCGCTGGGCCGCAAGTGGCGCATCGTACGTTCCGAGCCTGGCCCGCGCCTGATGGCCATCAACATCGATGAAGGCGAGCCCGGCACCTTCAAGGACCGCGTCTACCTCGAACGCGACCCGCACCGCTTCCTGGAAGGCGCCCTGGTCGCCGCCTGGGCGGTCGGCATCGAAGCCATCTACATCTACCTGCGCGACGAATACCACGGCTGCCGCGCCATGCTGGAGGCGGAGCTGGACAAGCTGCGTCTCGATCCGCCGGTGCCGGGCATGCCGTCCATCTTCCTGCGCCGCGGCGCCGGCGCCTATATCTGCGGCGAAGAATCGGCGATGATCGAATCGATCGAAGGCAAGCGCGGCATGCCGCGCCTGCGCCCGCCCTACGTGGCCCAGGTCGGCCTGTTCGGGCGCCCGACGCTGGAACACAATTTCGAGTCGCTGCACTGGGTACGCGAGATCCTCGAGCGCGGCGGCGAGTGGTTCGCCGGCCACGGCCGCAATGGCCGGCGCGGCTTGCGCTCCTTCTCGGTCTCGGGCCGGGTGCGCGAACCGGGCGTGAAGCTGGCGCCGGCCGGCATCACGATCAGGGAACTCATCGACGAATACTGCGGCGGCATGCAGGACGGCCACAGCTTCTATGCCTACCTGCCGGGCGGCGCCTCGGGCGGCATCCTGCCGGCTTCCATGGGCGACATCCCGCTCGACTTCGACACCCTGCAGCCCTACGGCTGCTTCATCGGATCGGCCGCGGTGGTGGTGCTGTCGAACCGGGACAGCGCAGTAAGCGCCGCGCGCAATACCCTGGCCTTCTTCAAGGACGAGTCCTGCGGCCAGTGCACGCCCTGCCGCAACGGCACCGCCAAGGCCCTCGAGCTGATCCGCCAGCCGCAATGGGATACCGGGCTGCTGGGCGAACTGTCGCAAGTGATGCGCGACGCCTCCATCTGCGGCCTGGGCCAGGCGGCGCCGAACCCGATCGACTGCGTGATCAACTACTTCCCCCACGAGCTGGCCCCATCATGAACGCTCCCATCCCTACCGTTTCCTTCGAACTCAACGGCCGCCCGGTCCAGGCGTTGCCGCACGAGACCCTGATCGAGGTCGCCGCCCGCGAGGGCATCGAGGTGCCGCGCCTGTGCTACAAGGAAGGATTGGCGTCCGTCGGCAACTGCCGTTCCTGCATGGTCGAGATCGACGGCGAGCGCGTGCTGGCGCCGTCGTGCTGCCGCAACCCGGCGCCCGGCATGAAGGTGAGCACCGACAGCCCGCGTGCGCTGGCCGCCCAGAAAATGGTGCTGGAATTGCTGCAGGCCGACATGCCCGAGGCCGAGTACACCCGCAAGAACGAAGTCGATGTCTGGGCCGGCAAGCTCGGCGTCGGCAAGCCGCGCTTCGCACCGACGCGCCGCCAGCCGCAGGCCGACCGGACCCACGCCGCGATCAGCGTCAACCTGGACGCGTGCATCCAGTGCACGCGCTGCGTGCGCGCCTGCCGCGACGAGCAGGTCAACGACGTGATCGGCCTGGCCTTCCGCGGCCAGGACAGCAAGATCGTGTTCGACCAGGACGACCCGATGGGCGCGTCCACCTGCGTGGCCTGCGGCGAGTGCGTGCAGGCCTGCCCGACCGGCGCGCTGATGCCGGCGCGCGAAGCGGCCCTGCACATCCCCGACAAGCAGGTCGATTCGGTCTGCCCGTATTGCGGCGTCGGATGCCAGCTGACCTACAACGTCAAGGACAACAAGATTCTCTACGTCGAAGGACGCCAGGGGCCGGCCAACCAGGGGCGCCTGTGCGTCAAGGGGCGCTACGGTTTCGACTACGCGCACCATCCGCACCGCCTGACCACCCCCCTGATCCGCCGCCAAGGCGTGCCCAAGTCGGGCGACTTCACGATGGACCCGGACCGCGTCATGGACGTGTTCCGCGAGGCGAGCTGGGAAGAGGCCCTCCAGCTTGCCGGCGGCAAGCTGGCCGGCATCCGGGATGCCCGCGGCGGCGCAGCCCTGGCCGGCTTCGGTTCGGCCAAGGGCAGCAACGAGGAAGCCTATCTGTTCCAGAAGCTGGTGCGCACCGGCTTTGGCACGAACAACGTCGACCATTGCACCCGCCTGTGCCATGCCTCCTCGGTGTCGGCCCTGCTGGAAGGCATCGGTTCGGGCGCGGTGTCGAACCCGGTGATGGACGTGACGCGTGCCGAAGTCATCGTCGTCATCGGCGCCAACCCGACCGTGAACCACCCGGTGGCCGCGACCTGGATCAAGAACGCGGTCAAGGCCGGCGCCAAGCTCGTCGTGATGGACCCGCGCCGTTCGGAGCTGGCGCGCCATGCGCACCGCTACCTGCAGTTCAAGCCGGATACCGACGTCGCGCTGCTCAACGCGATGATGCACGTGATCGTCACCGAAGGCCTGGTCGACACAGGCTTCATCGAGAGCCGCACCATCGGCTACGCCGAGCTGGAAGCCAACGTGGCCGAATACAGCCCGGAAGCGATGGCGCCGATCTGCGGCATCGATGCCGACACCATCCGCTACGTAGCGCGCCTGTACGCCACTTCGCGAGGCTCGATGATCCTGTGGGGCATGGGCGTGTCGCAGCACGTGCACGGCACGGACAACGCGCGCTGCCTGATTGCGCTGTCCCTGATGACGGGCCAGATCGGCCGGCCCGGCACCGGCCTGCATCCGCTGCGCGGCCAGAACAACGTGCAGGGCGCTTCCGACGCCGGTCTCATCCCGATGATGCTGCCGGACTACCAGCGCGTGGACAACCCGGCCGCGCGCGCGAAGTTCGAGCAGGCCTGGGGCGCCACGCTCGACCCCAAGCCGGGCCTGACCGTGGTCGAGATCATGGACGCAATTCAAAGCGGCCAGATCCGCGGCATGTACATCATGGGCGAGAACCCGGCCATGTCCGACCCGGATGCGAACCATGCGCGCGCCGCGCTGGCGGCCCTGGAACACCTGGTGGTGCAGGACATCTTCCTGACCGAGACCGCCTATCTCGCCGACGTGATCCTCCCAGCCTCCGCCTTCCCGGAAAAGACCGGCACCTTCACCAATACCGACCGCCTGGTCCAGCTGGGCCGCCAGGCGATCGATCCGCCGGGGCAGGCGAAGCAGGACCTCTGGATCATCCAGCAGATGGCACAGCAGCTCGGCCTGGACTGGAACTACGGAAGCGTGGCGGACGTGTTCGACGAGATGCGCCGCACCATGGCCAGCATCGGCGGCATCACCTGGGAGCGCCTGGAGCGCAACGGCGCGGTGGTCTACCCCTGCATGAACGAGGGCGACGTCGGCCAGCCGGTGGTGTTCACCGAACTGTTCCCGCGCGAGGGCGGCAGGGCGCGCTTCGTGCCCGCCGACATCATCCCGGCCGACGAGCGCCCCGATGCCGACTACCCGATGGTCCTGATCACGGGCCGCCAGCTCGAGCACTGGCATACCGGCAGCATGACGCGGCGCGCCACGGTGCTGGACGCGATCGAGCCCGATCCGGTGGCGCTGGTGCATCCGCTCGACCTCGAACGCATGGGACTCCAGCCGGGCCAGGCCATCACGATCGCCTCGCGCCGCGGCGAAGTGGTGTTGTACGCGCGGGCCGACGACAGTTCGCCGGTAGGGGCGATCTTCGTGCCCTTCTGTTATTACGAAGCGGCGATCAACCGCTTGACGAACGCAGCACTCGACCCCTTCGGAAAGATTCCGGAGTTCAAGTATTGTGCCATCAGGGTCACGCCCGGCGGGGAAGTCGCGCCGCAGGGAAGCTACGGTGGCGGCCAAATCCTCGAAGGCATGGCACAATTGGCAACATGAACTGCCCAGACCCATTCCCGGCCGCGCGCTACCGTCCCGAGCTATCCGAGGCGCGCGCCAGCCTGACGCACGAGGTCACGGCCCTGGACGAACGCGGCCGCGCTTCGAACATCCACATTCCCGCCGAGCGCCCGCTCACCGTGTACGTGGACAAGCGCGAGATCGTCACCCTGATGACCCTGGGCGGGGCGCCCGAAGCGCTCACGCTCGGCTACCTGCGCAACCAGCGCCTGGTGCGCGCGCTGGAAGACATCGTCTCGATCCAGGTCGACTGGTCGGTCGATGCGGTGGCGGTCGTCACCCGCAACGGCATTCTTGATATCGAGGAGCGCACCGCGAAGAAGGTCGTCACCACCGGCTGCGGACAGGGCTCGGTGTTCGGCGGGCTGATGGACGAGGTCGATCAAATCGCGCTGCCGCCCGACGCGCGCCTGCCGCAGTCGGTCGTCTACCGCATCGTCGAGACCATCCGCACCCAGCAGTCGGTCTACAAGCAGGCCGGCTCGGTGCACGGCTGCGCGCTGTTCTCGCGCGAGGGCGAACTGCTGTACTTCGTCGAGGACGTCGGCCGCCACAATGCGGTGGACGCCATCGCCGGCCTGATGTGGCTCGACGGCCTGGAGGGCGGCGACAAGGTGTTCTATACCACCGGGCGCCTGACCTCCGAGATGGTGATCAAGGGCGCCCAGATGGGCATTCCCTTCCTGCTGTCGCGTTCCGGCACCACCCAGATGGGCCATATGGTGGCCGAGCAGGTCGGCATGTCGCTGCTGGCGCGCTGCTCCGGCAAGCACTTCCTGCTGCTGGCCGGGCACGAGCGCCTGGTGTTCGAGCCCGACCTGCTGGAACCGCTGAACGCCCCCTTCCATAGCCCACGGCCGGCCTGATGTCCCTGCTGGACGCAACAACGCACGCTTTTGCCCTGCTGTTCAGCGGCGACGAAGCGCTGTGGCGCATCGTCTGGGTCTCGCTCAAGACCAGCCTGCTCGGGCTGCTGCTGGCGGCGCCGCCGGCGGTCTTCCTCGGCTACGTCATCGCCATGCACCGCTTCCCGGGACGGCGCATCGCCATCTGGCTGGCCCAGGCCGCGCTGTCGCTGCCCACCGTCCTGATCGGCCTGCTGCTCTACCTGCTGCTGTCGCGGCGCGGCCCAATGGGCGGCCTTGAATGGCTGTTCACCCAGGAAGGCGTGATCCTCGGCCAGATGGTGATCGGGCTGCCGGTGCTGCTGGCCTTTACGCTGGCGGCGGTGCAGGCGGCGGATCCGCGCTATGCCGAAACCGCGATCGCGCACGGGGCCTCGCGCTGGCGCGTGATGCTCACCGTGCTGCACGAGGCGCGCTACGGCGTCATGGCCGCCGTCATCAGCGGCTTCGGCCGCGTGATCTCGGAAGTCGGCTGCGCCCTGATGGTGGGCGGGAACATCGAAGGGCAGACCCGCACCATCACCACCGCCATCGCGCTCGAGACCAGCAAGGGCGAGTTCGCGCAAGGCATTGCGCTGGGCATCGTGCTGGTGTCGCTGGCGCTCCTGATGAACGGCGCGCTGGTGCTGCTGCAGGGCGAGGCCCATACGGCGGGAGGACGCTGGTGACCACGCTGCTCAGCTTGCACGGGCTGCGCAAGCGTCACGGCGAGCGCACCCTGTTCGAGATCGACACCCTGGCCATCGAAGCGGCGACGGCCTACGTGCTGACCGGCGTGAACGGGGCCGGCAAGTCGACGCTGCTGCGCACGCTCGCCGGCCTGGAACGCTGCGATGCCTGCACGGTGGAGTTCGACGGCCGCGACATGCCGCTGCACCCTTATCCGCAAGCGCTGCGGCGCGCCATCGTGTTCGTGCACCAGCACCCGATCATGTTCTCCACCAGCGTGGCCCACAACATCGCCTACGGCCTGCTGGCGCGCGGCGCGAGCCGGCGCAGCGCGGCGCCGCTGGTCGAGGAAGCGATGGCCTGGGCCGGCGTGGCCCACCTGCGCGACACCGACCCGAGCCGCCTGTCCGGCGGCGAGAAGCAGCGCGTGGCCCTGGCCCGGGCCCGGGTGCTGCAGCCGCGCCTGCTGCTGCTCGACGAACCCACGGCCAACCTCGACGGCCCGGCGCGCGAGCAGGTCATCAGCCTGATTCCGACCCTGCTCGAGCAGGGCAGCAGCGTGGTGATGGCCTGCCACGACCGCGACCTGATCGGGCTGCCCGGCATCCACCGCCTGAAGCTGCGCGACGGGCGCCTCGAAGTCCGCTGACATCCACACCAAAGGGAGCACCATGCAACGCCGTACGTTCACGACCCTGCTGTTGAGCGCCGTCCTGGCCGCGCCGCTGGCGCAGGCACAGTCGCAAGATTCCATTCGCTTGTCCACCACCACCAGCACCGACAATTCCGGCCTGCTCAAGGTGCTGCTGCCGGCCTTCGAGGCGAAAACCGGCATCAAGGTCCACGTGATCTCGGTCGGCACCGGCAAGGCGCTCGAACTGGGCAAGAACGGCGACGTCGACGTGACCCTGGTGCATGCGCGCACGCTGGAAGACAAGTTCGTGGCGGAGGGCTGGGGCGTGGACCGGCGCGACGTGATGTACAACGACTTCATCGTGGTCGGCCCGACGGGCGACCCGGCCGGCATCAAGGGCGGCAAGGACGTGATCGCGGCCTTCCGGAAGATCGCCGCGAGCGGCATCAGGTTCATCTCGCGCGGCGACAATTCCGGCACCGACGTGATGGAGAAGGGCTACTGGCAGCAGGCCGGCACCAGGCCGGCGGGCGCCAATTACGTGTCGGCGGGCCTGGGCATGGGCGAGGTGCTGAACATGGCGGCCGAGATGCGCGCCTATACGCTGACCGACCGCGCCACCTATGGGGCCTACCGCGCCAAGACCGGCCTGGCCGTGCTGGTCGAAGGCGACAAGCGCATGTTCAACCCCTACGGGATCATCGCGGTCAATCCGGCCAAACACAAGGGCGTGAACTACCGGGGCGCCAGGCAGCTGATCGAGTGGCTCACCTCGAAGGAGGGACAGGCCAGGATCGCGGCCTTCAAGCCGCAAGGGGAGCAGCTGTTCTTCCCGTCAGCGCGCTGATTCGCCCAATGCCTGCCTGAGAGCGGATTCCATCGTCTCGTAGGGCACCGCGCCGCTGAGGCCGAAAGCGTGCTCCCAGCCGGCGCCCGCCTGCCGGAACACCATGAACGGCACGCCGGACACGCCGAGCGAGTAGGCCAACTGCTGGTCGGCATGCACCGCGCTGGTATGGCGGCCGCTCTCGAGGGCCTCGAGCAGGCCCTGCCGGTCGACACCGCTTTCGGCGCCGATGTCGGCCAGCACGGCGGGATCGCCGATGTCGCGTCCGTCCTCGAAGAAGGCGCGGAACAGCGCCTCGTGCATGGCATCGAAGCGGCCCTGCTCGCGGGCGTGGGCGACGGCTTCGAAGGCCAGGCGGCTGCGCGGCTGCACCGGCGGCAGCTTGAGCCGCATGCCGCGCTCGGCCGCCATCGGATACACGGAGCGGTTCCAGGTCGTGTGCAGGTATTCGCCGTCCGGGTCGAGTGTCGGCTTCGGCTCGGGGCGCAATTCAAAAGCGCGCCAGGCCACCTCGACCTGGCCGGCATACTGCTCCTGCAGGCGCTGGATCGGCGGCAGCTCGAGGTAGCAGAACGGGCAGACGTAATCGCTCCAGACGTCGATGCGGATGGGGGCAGGTGGCTTCATGAACCCATGCTACACCGCGAGCGCCATGAGCCGCGCGCGCCACGCCTACGCAAGCTTGATGCGCGCCACCTTGTCGAGCGCCGCGCGCAGGCCCTCGGCCGAGGCTTGCGCGTTTCCGCCCACCCAGCCGCGCGCATAAGCACCGTCGTGCGCGTGTCCATGGTTTTCGAGCTCCGGCAGCAGCCGGCTCGCCACCGCCAGGTCGTTCAGGTGTCCGAGCCGGTCCTGCACGCTGGAGAGGCACTTGATATAGGCTTTGACCTCCTTCTTCGGCAGCAGGTCGCGGAAGAACTCGGCCGCATAACGCGCCTTCTTGGCCGCGATGCGCACCCGGTGCCGGGACGGCGCATCGGTTTCAACCAGCGCCCCGATGCGCTTGCGCAGGCGTTTCTGCGCCTTGCGAACGAGCGGCACCAGGCCGTCCAGGGCAGGCTGGGCCAGCGGGTCGTCCTGCGGCAAGCCGGCGCCAGCGCGCCACTGGCGGCCGCGCAGCCAGCCGTTCATTTCCAGCATCAGCTGGGTATAGCGCGGCGAATGCAGGGTGGGCAGCATGTTCTTGTGCAGGCTGCGGGCATGTTCCTTCGCGGCCGCCTGCAGGGCGTAGGTAGCGATGCCGCCGACCGTGGGGAGGGTAGTGTCGGCCAGCACGTCCCAGTCGCGCGTGGCGCCCAGTTCGCCGGAGAGCCAGTCGAGGCTTTCCTTCAGTTCCAACGGCAGCGGCGCGAGGTCACGGAACATGCCGAGCAGGGCGCGCAGGCGACGCAGGCCGACACGCATCTGGTGCAGGCTCTCGGCGCTCCGTACCAGCACGCCGGGAACGTTGGATTCGATCTGCGCCAGGCAATGCAGGCCGATGCACTGCAGCGCGTCTTCCATGCGCATCTTGCGCGTGAGGCGCACCGCCCTTGCCTTGACCGGCGCCGGCGCTTCGTCCTGCAGCAGGGCATAGCCGCGCGCGGCCTTGCTGTCATTCGCTACTTCCAGTGGGATGTCCTGGTGCAGCTGGAGCGCCAGCTCGAACAAGCGGGTGGGGTTGCCGCGCTTGAGCTCCAGTTCCAGCTCGCCGATCTGCGCGCTGCGGCCATTGCCATTGGCGGCGATGCTGCCGCTGTCGAGCGCGCATTCGACCAGCTGGCCACCGGGCAGGATGATGTCCCAGCTGGCGCGGTGGGTCGTGTTGGTGAACATCGGCTGCAGCTGTCCGGTGATGCTGGAATCGAGCAGGATCGCGCGCAGGCGCTGCGGCTTGACCTGACGCGCGACGTCCGCCGGATCAGGAAGTTCACCCTCCAGGCGCGACTCCCATTCGCCGCGCTCGCGCAGCATGGTCGATCCGCTTGATACGGTCTTGACTGTCTGGGTCCAGGCATCACCGTCGCGCCGTACGCGCAGCGTCATGCCGACGCGCCAGAAATCCAGGGCCGGTGTGTCGTAATAGGTATCGATCAGGTCGTGCTCGCGCGGTTCGGCGGTCGCCAGCTTGGCCAGCAGCGGATGTTCGCGCATGCGCGCCACATCGGCTGTTGCGAGCTTGAGCTTGAGTTCGGTTTGCATCGGATGTCCTTGAAGTGCTCTGTCGAGCCCATCATACCGGCGCCAAGCCAGCGGGACGCGCGATTGTGACACCGCGATGACATCGTGGTTCAGGCGGGTTTTCCGCCAATGCCGAGCACGCGCTGCAGGTCCTTCAGATCGTAGGGTTTCGGAAGGGAAGCTGCTTCGAAGTCGAGATCTTCAACTGCTCCATATCCTGAAGCAAATACGATCTGGAGGGTGGGCCGGCGATGCTTTGCCTGGATGGCCAGGTCGACGCCGGACATGCCAGGCAAACCGATGTCGGTCAGCAAAACATCGAATTCCTGTTCGCCCACTAGTCGCATGGCTTCCTCTCCACTGAGGACTCCCCGGGGAGCCTGTCCGAGCATCCGAAGCAGCTCGCAGAGCATGTCCAGCGCATCGGCATTGTCTTCGACCACCAGGATACGGCGGGGCTGGGCCGCGGGCGCTTCTTCGGGCTGGGACCCCCGCTTGTCCAGCGCCGTCAGCAGATTGAGGGCTTGCCGTTTATTCGCCAGCAAATGTGCGATCTTGCGTGCGAGGTCGTCGCGCCGGTAGGGTTTGCTGATGAGCTCGACGCCCGGGTCCAGCCGTCCCCCGTGAACGATCGCGTTTTGCGTGTAACCCGAGGTGAACAAGACCTCGATGCCAGGTTGGAGCGCCTTTGCCTGTCGCGCCAGGTCGGGGCTTTTCACGTTGCCGGGCATGACGACATCGGTGAACAGCAGGTCGACGTGGATTCCGCTTTTCAGAACCGTCAGGGCGCTTGCGCCGTCACTGGCTTTCAGCGTCCTGTACCCGAGTCCGTTGAGCATCTCGACCACGGTTCCCTGCAGCGCGAGGTCGTCTTCGACAACCAGGATCGTTTCACTCCCGCCGCTGGCGGGAATGCGACGGACATCTTCGATGAGCGCTTCGCTTGCATGGATCCGGGGCAGGTAAATCTTGAATGTCGTCCCGTGCCCGAGCTCACTGTAGATGCGGATATGACCACCACTCTGTTTGACGAAACCATATACCATGCTCAGGCCAAGTCCGGTGCCCTCGCCTTCGGGTTTTGTCGTGAAGAAAGGCTCGAATACCCGTTCCATCGTTTCGGGGGACATCCCCGAGCCGGTGTCCGATATGGCCAGCATGACATATTGTCCTGCCGGAACGTCGGTAAGCGAGGCGACATAGATGTCGTCGAGCATTGCATTGCCCAGCTCGATGGTCAGGCTTCCTTCGGACCGCATGGCATCGCGTGCATTGATCGCCATGTTCAGGATGACGTTCTCGAGCTGGTTACGGTCGACCATGGCTGTCCACAATCCGCCGCCGACGATGGTCTCGACCTCGATCGATTCTCCCAGAGCACGCCTGAGCAGGTCGTCCATGTCGCGTACGATCCGGCCCAGGTTCGTCGGCACCGGCTGCAATGGCTGGCGCCGTGCGAAGGACAGGAGCTGCGACGACAGCTTCGCGCCACGGTCGACCGAGCCGATCGCCTTCTGCAGCCTTGCCAGCGTGACCGGGTTGTCGCGCGCTTCCGCCATCAGCATTTCGAGGTTGCTTCCGATGACTTGCAAAATATTATTGAAATCATGCGCCACGCCGCCGGTCAGCTTGCCGATCGCTTCCAGTTTCTGCGACTGGCGCAGCGCCACTTCGGTACTGCGCAGCGCTTCGGTACGCTCGTTGACCAATTTCTCAAGCTCAATCTGATGGGCGAGGAGCTGGTCTTGTGCAATACGTCTGGCGGAAATATCCCGAATGACGAGTGTGGTTCCGAGGAAGGCTCCGCTCTCATCGGCAACGCGCGAGAACACGACTTCGATGGGAAGAGGGCGTCCGCCGATGTCGCAATCGAATTCCGCGGTCCGGAATCGCTCGCCCCTGGCAAGCAGGTCCAGGGTTTGTCCGAATACCGGCGTCCAGCACGGAAGCGCCGAGCCGTGCAGTCCCGGCATGGCCGCTGCTTCCATGGCGAACAAGCTTGCAGCGCTGGCGTTGGAATACAGGATGGTGGCGCGATGATCGAGTGCGACGATGGCATCGCTGCTTTGGGACAGGAAGCTCTCGAGATAGCGTTGCGACATCAGCAGGCGCCGGTACTCGAGGCCATCCGCTGGACGAGGCGCCTGGAGCAGAGTATTTGCCTTGTCCAGGGTGGTGCGCAGTTTCAGGCGCCGTTGCGTGCCGTGCGCAGCCTCGGCGATTTCCCGGTCCAATGCAGGGTCGTCGACGGCAGCGATCGACCAGTAAGACCCGATCATGGGCGTTCGCTGCAGTTCCGTCCGCAGCGAGGAAACTTGCTCGTTACTGCATAGGAATATCAGGTGTCCGGCAGGGTAAACCCCGCGCAGCATGCGCGCCAGCATGCCGACGCGGCCCACGGCAGTATCGATCAGGATGACGTCCGGTGCCTGGCCCAGTCCGGCATTTTCGCGCACCCGGTCGACCGCTTGCGCGGAAACCACCGATTCGAGATGAAAGCCGGCAGAGAGGATGCGCTTGCGCAGCTGGCCCAGGTGCGCAGCAGAAGCGTCGCCGCTCACCAGCAGGATTGGACGATTCACAATGCGTTCACAGGAGCGGAAGGCCCAGCAAGGCCCGTCCGGTCCAGATCTTGAGGATGTCCGTGGTCGGCGACATGACGTGGCTGGCGCGCGCGTCGCGCAGCATCTGGCTCACGCGGCTGTTTTCGCCGTATGCCATGCCGCCACAGATCGTCATCGCGTCGTTTGCCAGCCTGACGGCGGCATCCCCCGCGTCGGCCTTGCAAGCGAGGATGAACGGGAGCGCCTCGGGATCGCCCATGTCGCCCCGGCGCGCGGCCTCGTGCACCAGGCTGCGGGTCTTCTCGACATTCATCCACATCTCCGCATAGCGTGTCTGGAGGGTCTCGATGTCACGCAGCGCTTCGCCGGAATGGCTGAACTTTCGTGAGCGCAGGTGCTCCCCGGCCGCATCCAGCGCAGCCTGCGCGATTCCCAGATAGGTGCCGGCCATCGCCATCAGGAAGAATGGTGCGACGACCTCGAACACATACCATACCTGGTCGCCTTCCTCCCCGAGAAGCTGGGAGCAGGGCACGGGCGCATCCTGCAGCCGCAATCCGCGCGATGAATTGCCGTGCATGCCGAAACCACGCCAGGGCTGCAGCCATTCCATGCCGCGCGTGCCCTTGTCGACCACGACGCAGCTGAAGTCGCCTTTCTGGGCCATGCCATCGTCGGCTACCGCGGAAACCACATACGAATCGGCGAAGCCGCCGTTCGTGATGAATTGCTTGCTCCCATTGATCCGGTAGTGCTCCCCATCCAGTGTCAGGGTCGTTTCCGGCAGGTAGAAATGCGCGCCCGTGCCGCTCTCGGACAAGGCCAGCGTGGTGATGTGCTCGCCCCGTGCGATGGCGCGCAGATATTTTTCCTGCTGGTGGACCGTCGCTTTCGCCGCAATGACGGCGCTGCCGACGCAGTGCATGCCGAAGCATAGCGCGGAAGACGGGCAGGCCTTGCCGATCGTCTCGGCGATGACGGTCAGTGCCAGCAGGCCCTGCCCGTGTCCGCCGAGATGCTCCGGTACCTGCAAGCCCATCAGCCCGGCCTTTGCCATGGCTGCCATCGAATGCGCGGGCCATACGTAGTCACGGTCGACCTTCTCGGCGTTCGGCGCAATTACGCGCGCGCTGAGGTCCTCGACGATGCTTCTCAGTGCAAGTAATTTGGGGGGCAGGGAATGATCCATGGGGCGGGAATGGCAGCGGGCTTCTTGCTGGAAGCGGGAGAAACAGCTGATGTAAAAAAGAAAACAAGCCGATTATAGCGGCCGGCATGGTATCGGCGCACACTCGTCAGGCAATGGGTCCCACCAAGCAGGCACCTACATCAGGATCACGTCGTACTGTTCCTGGTGATAACCCTTCTCCACCTGCAGCGAGATACGCTTGCCGATGAAGTCGCCCAGCATGGCCAGGTGCTGCGATTCCTCTTCCAGGAACAAATCGATCACTTCCTGCGAGGCGACGATGCGGAACTCGCGCGGGTTGAACTGCTTGGCTTCGCGCAGCAGTTCGCGCAGGATCTCGTAGCAGATCGTGCGCGAGGTTTTCACTTGCCCTTTGCCGGCGCAGGCCGGGCAGGGTTCGCACAGGATGTGGGCCAGCGATTCGCGCGTGCGCTTCCTCGTCATCTCGACCAGTCCTAGGGCCGAAAAGCCGCTCACCGACACCTTGGTGCGGTCGCGCGCCAGGGTCTTCTTGAGTTCCGCGAGCACGGCGTTGCGGTGCTCGTTGTTCTCCATGTCGATGAAGTCGAGGATGATGATGCCGCCCAGGTTGCGCAGGCGCAGCTGGCGCGCGATGGCGTGGGCCGCTTCCAGGTTGGTCTTGAAGATGGTGTCGGCAAAGTTGCGCCCGCCGACATAGCCGCCGGTGTTGACGTCGATGGTAGTCATCGCCTCGGTCTGGTCGACGATCAGGTAGCCGCCGCTCTTGAGGTCGACGCGGCGGCCCAGCGCGCGCAGGATTTCCTCCTCGACGCCGTACAGGTCGAACAGCGGGCGCTCGCCGGTGTAGTGGGTCAGGCGCGACAGCACGCTCGGGGTGTAGACCTGCGCGAATTCGACCAGCATATTGTAGTTCTCGCGCGAGTCGACCTGGATGGTGGCGGTCTCCTCGTGCACGAAGTCGCGCAGCACGCGCTGGGCCAGGTTCAGGTCCTGGTAGAGCAGGGAAGTCGGCGGCCGGGTGCGCGCGCCCTGCTGGACCGCGGCCCAGGTCTTGCGCAGGTAGTCGACGTCTGCGGCCAGGTCGGCGTCCGAGGCTTCCTCGGCCTGGGTACGCACGATGTAGCCGCCTTTCTCTTCCTTCGGCAGCAGGCCCGACAGGCGGGTGCGCAGGTGCTCGCGGTCGGCTTCCTTCTCGATCTTCTGCGAGATGCCGATGTGGTGGTCTTGCGGCAGGTAGACCAGCATGCGGCCGGCGATCGAGATCTGGGTCGACAGGCGCGCGCCCTTGGTGCCGATCGGGTCCTTGATGACCTGCACGGTCAGCACCTGGCCGTCGAACAGCAGCTTTTCGATGGGCGTGGGCGCGGCCAGGGCGCCGTTGGGACCCTCATGGTTGCGGGCTTCCCAGATATCTGCGACGTGCAGGAAGGCCGCGCGCTCCAGGCCGATGTCGATGAAGGCCGACTGCATGCCCGGCAGCACGCGCACGACCTTGCCGAGATAGACGTTCCCCGCCAACCCGCGCGTGAGGGTGCGCTCGATGTGCAGTTCCTGCACAGCGCCCTGCAGGATCAGCGCCACGCGCGTTTCCTGCGGGGTGATGTTGATGAGAATGTCTTCGTTCATGGCCGGCCGCGCAGTATTGTTCAGAGCGACATGATACACGGTGGCCCGAGTCCACGGATGACAGGCGGAAGGTTTTCGTAGGGTGGACGGCTATGCCGTCCGCGCGTTCAAATCACCGATGAATTGACGCGCCGCGACGACATTGGAACCGGTTGCACGCGCGGACGGCGAAGTCGTCCACCCTACACTTGATAGCCGGCTTTGCGCAGAAGCCGGGCCGTCTCGAAGATCGGCAGGCCCATGATCCCCGAATGGCTGCCCTCGATATGCTCGACGAACAGCGCGGCCAGGCCCTGAATGCCGTAGCCGCCCGCCTTGTCGTAGGGTTCCGGGGTGGCGCAATAGGCCTGGATCTGGGCCGGGGTGAGGGTGGCGAAGCGCACGTTCGACACCTGCGTAACCTGCTCGGTGATGCGTTCGGAATGCACCGCCACCGAGGTCAGCACCTGGTGGGTGCGGCCGGACAGGCGCTCGAGCATGGCGATGGCTTCCTTGTTGTCGGCCGGCTTGCCGAGGATCTCGCCGTCGATGGTGACGGTGGTGTCGGCGGTGAGGACGGGACGCAGCGGCTGGCGGCGCTGCTGCAGGATGTTCCAGGCGAACGCGCCTTTTTCCTTGGCCACCCGCGCCACGTAGGCATGCGGATCTTCGCCCGGCAGCACGTCTTCGCTGACGTCCACGCCGCGGGCCGGGTCGCTGCGCAGCATCAGCAGTTCGAATTCCACGCCGACCTGGCGCAGCAGTTCACGCCTGCGCGGGCTCTTCGAGGCGAGGTAGATTTTCTTGTCGGTGGGTTTCATGGGTCGGCGATAGTTGTAGGTTCAGAGCGCCTGACAAAGCCCCAGGGCAAGGCGCATCGTCGCAGACAGTACGCTAGTACGGCAAGACGATGCAACGCAGCCATGGGGATTTGTCAGGTGCTCTCACACGCGATGGTACGGGTGGTTCTGGGTGATCGACCAGGCACGGTACAGCTGTTCCGCCAGCATGACGCGCACGATGCCGTGCGGCAGCGTCATGCTGGAGATGCGGATCATGCCTTCGGCGCGCGCCTTCAGTGCGGGGTCGAGTCCGTCGGCGCCGCCGATCAGGAAGACGGTATCGCGTCCGTCCTGCTGCCAGTTCTCCAGCATCTGCGACAGCCCGACGCTGGTCAGGTCCTTGCCGCGCTCGTCCAGCGCGATGATGCGCGCGCCTTTCGGCAGCACGGCCTCGATGCGCTCGCGCTCGAGCGCCATCGCCGTGGCGGCGGTCTTGCTGCCGGAGCGCTCGACCGGCTTGATTTCCTTGAGCACGATGCGCAGCTCGGGCGGCATGCGCTTCGTGTATTCGCCGAACCCGGATTCGATCCAGGCCGGCATCTTGTGCCCGACCGCGGCAATGATCAGCTGCATAAGATGAAGGAACTGCGCTTACTCGGCGGCCTTCTTGACGCGGCGGATCACTTTCTTCACCGGCTCTGCATCGGCAGGAGCAGCGGCCTTCGGGGTACGCTTCGGCGGCTTGGCCTTGGTGGCTTCGACGGCGGCGACTTCGCTCTTGCTCGGTGCGACCTTCACGGTCTTGCCGGTCGGAACCTTCTTGGCGGCCGGCTTCTTGGCGGCGGCGGTGGTCTTGGTGGCGGCAGCCTTGCGCGCGGCAGGCTTGCGTTCCTTGACCGGCTGGGCTTCCGGCTCGTCCTTGTTGGCGGCCAGGTGCTTGGACTTGGTCTTCGGCTCGGCGGCTTCGAGCGCTTCCGGCGTCGACTTGCGCTTGGCTGCGCCCAGCTTGACCGGCTTCTCGCCCCAGATTTCCTCCAGGCGGTAATACTGGCGGATCGCCGGCTGCATGATGTGGACGATCATGTCGCCCAGGTCGACCAGCACCCATTCGCCGGTGTCTTCGCCTTCCATGCCGACCACGTCGCCGCCTGCTTCCTTGACCTTGTCGCGCACCGAGGCAGCCAGTGCCTTGGTCTGGCGGTTCGAGGTGCCCGAGACGACCGCGATGCGGTCGAACAGGCTGGTCAGGTGCGTCGTGTCGAACAGGGCGATTTCCTGGCCCTTGACGTCTTCGAGGGCGTCGACGACGAGCGTTTGCAGTTTCTTGATATCCATTAGCTTTTGTATAAGTTGTGTTGTTGAATATAGTCTAGCACTTGCGGCGGAACGAGCGCGCCTAGGTCCGTGCCAGGGTCCGCGCCGCCATGCAAGGCGTTTCGGACTTGAGTAGCGGAAATATCTACCGCCAGGGTGTGGGCCAGGCACACCTTGCCGTGCGGCGTGGCGCGCACTTCCGCGGGCGTCGCCAGCCGTCCCGCGAGTTCAGCAGCCACCGCCTGCGGCAGCTTGTCCTGGTCCAGTGCGTAGCCGGGACGTGCCGCCACGCCCAGGTTCGCCAGCGTGAACAATTCCTTCCAGTCGCGCCAGGTGTCGAGTTTTTGCAGCTGGTCGGCGCCCATCACGAAGACGAGCGAGGCGGCGCTACCCAGTTCCGCACGCAGAGCGCGCAGGGTCTCGACGGTGTAGGTGGCGCTGCCGCGTTCGATTTCCTGCAGGTCGATCGTGACATCGAAGGACTGGCCGCCGAAGGCCAGTTCCAGCATCTCGACGCGCTCGGCGTCGCTGGCTTGCAGGCTGCTCTTCTGCCATGGCCGCGCAGGCAGGATGCGCAGCTGCTCGGGTTGCAGCAGTTCGGCAAACAGCGCGGCCAGCGCGACGTGGCCGTGGTGCACCGGGTCGAAGCTGCCACCCAGCAAGGCAATGCATTGGCTCACGAAGCTGGTCCCGCTTCCAGCCAGTCGCGGTGGACGAGAAAGTCGGTGTACAGCGCCGCTTCCGGGCTGCCCGGTTCAGGGTGCCAGTCGTAGCGCCATTTCACGATCGGCGGCATCGACATCAGGATCGCCTCGGTACGCCCGCCCGACTGCAGGCCGAACAGGGTGCCGCGGTCCCACACGAGGTTGAACTCGACGTAGCGTCCGCGGCGGTAGGCCTGGAAGTCGCGTTCGCGCTCGCCGTAGGGCGTATCCTTGCGGCGCTGCAGGATCGGCAGGTAGGCGTCCAGGAAGCCGTCGCCGACCTTGCGCACCATTTCGAACGCATCGTCGAAACCGGTCTCGTTGAAGTCGTCGAAGAAGATGCCGCCCACGCCGCGCGGCTCCTTGCGGTGCTTCAGGTAGAAGTACTCGTCGCACCACTTCTTGAAGCGCGGGTGCAGGTCGTCTCCGTAGGGCGCCAGCGCATCGTGGCAGACCTGGTGGAAGTGGCGGGCATCGTCCACGTTGCCGTAGTAGGGCGTCAGGTCCATGCCGCCGCCGAACCACCAGACCGGGTCTTTTCCTTCCGCCGTGGCTTCGAAGAAGCGCACGTTCATGTGCACGGTCGGGGCGTAGGGGTTGCGCGGGTGCAGCACCAGCGACACGCCCATCGCTTCCCAGGCCCGGCCCGCCAGTTCCGGTCGCGCGGCCATGGCCGACGGCGGCAGGCTGGCGCCGGTCACGTGCGAGAAGTTACAGCCGCCGCGCTCGAACACATTGCCTTCCTCGATCAGGCGCGAGATGCCGCCGCCGCCTTCCGGGCGCTCCCAGGTATCGGCCAGGAAGGGTTTGCCGTCGATGTCTTCCAGGGCGCCGACGATACGGGACTGGAGGTCGAGCAGCCAGGTCTTGATGGCGGACGGGTCGGGGATGGTCATGCGTTCAGGGGCGGCGGCGAAAATGCGCAGATTGTACACCTGCGCTGGGCGGTGTACTGATTCTTGTGGTGAGTGTGGGGCTAGCGATGTGCTACGGAACTGGATTCCCGCCTGCGCGGGAACGACGGTTTTGGCGTTGGCGGCACAACATCAACAGCGTCGTTCCCGCGACGGCGGGAACCCAATTTCTTGTGCAAACCTAAATAACTTATTTCAGGCCGCGCCAGCCGATGTCGCGACGGTATTGCGCGCCGTTGAAGTGGATCTTCTCCACCGTCTCGTAGGCCTGCTTCTGCGCCATCTTGACGCTGTCGCCCAGGCCCACGACGCACAGCACACGTCCGCCGCTGGTCTGCAGCGTTCCGCCGACCAGCTGGGTGCCCGCGTGGAAGGTGACGCATTCCGGCGTCTCGGCCGGAACGCCGTCGATGACGTCGCCCTTGCGCGGGCTGTCCGGATAGCCCGCGGCGGCCATGACGACGCCCACCGCGGTGCGGCGGTCCCATTCCAGTTCGACCGCATCCAGGGTGCCGCTGCAGGCGTGGTCGAGCACGGTGGCGAAATCGCTCTTCAGGCGCGCCATGATCGGCTGGGTTTCCGGGTCGCCCATGCGGCAGTTGAATTCCAGCGTGCGCGGGTTGCCTTCGGCATCGATCATCAGGCCGGCGTACAGGAAGCCGGTAAAGACGATGCCGTCCTTGGCCATGCCCTGGATGGTCGGGTTGATGATCTCGCGCATCACGCGCGCATGCATCGACGGGCTCACGATCGGGGCAGGGGAATAGGCGCCCATGCCGCCGGTGTTCGGGCCTTCGTCGGCGTCCTTCAGGCGCTTGTGGTCCTGGCTGGTCGCCAGCGCCAGCACGTTCTTGCCGTCGCACATGACGATGAAGCTGGCTTCCTCGCCGGCCAGGAATTCCTCGATCACGATGCGCGCGCCGGCATCGCCGAAGGCGTTGTCGGACAGCATGTGGTCGACCGCGGCATGCGCCTCTTCCAGGCTCATCGCCACCACCACGCCCTTGCCGGCCGCCAGGCCGTCGGCCTTGATGACGATCGGTGCGCCGTTGGCGTCGACGTAGGCGTGCGCCTCGGCCGCATCCGAGAAGCTCTGGTACTTCGCGGTCGGGATGCCGTGGCGCTGCATGAAGGCCTTGGCGAAGTCCTTCGAGCTTTCCAGTTGCGCCGCCTCCCTGGTCGGCCCGAAGATCTTCAGGCCGCGCGAGCGGAACAGGTTGACGATGCCGGCGGCCAGCGGCGCTTCCGGGCCCACCAGGGTCAGGGCGACGCCTTCGGCCACGACGAAGTCGGCGAGAAGCGCCGGATCGGTGATCTCGATGTTCACCAGGCGGTCGTCGAGCGCGGTGCCGCCGTTGCCCGGGGCGACGAAGACGGTCTGGACGCGCTCCGATTGAGCCAGTTTCCAGGACAGGGCGTGTTCACGGCCGCCAGAGCCGACTACGAGGATTTTCATACGGGCGCGTTCCTACTTGGTTGCTACAGGGATTCCGGCTGGCGAACCAGCCGCTTGTCGACAGCCTACAGGCTGCTGCTTACTCTTCGATGACGGCGTTGGTGTAGACGTCCTGGACGTCGTCCAGGTTTTCCAGCGCGTCGAGGATCTTCTGCATCTTGACGGCGTCTTCGCCGGTCAGCACGGTCTCGTTGTCCGGCTTCATGATGACTTCCGAGACTTCGGCCTTGAAGCCGGCCTTTTCCAGCGCTTCCTTCACGCCGGCGTAGGCGAACGGGTCGCACAGCACTTCGAAACCGCCTTCGTCGTCGGCGACCACGTCGTCGGCGCCGGCTTCCAGCGCGGCTTCCACCAGCTTGTCCTCGTCCACGCCCGGCGCGAACTGGAACTGGCCGACGTGCTTGAACATGAAGGCCACCGAACCCTCGGTGCCCATGTTGCCGCCGTACTTGTTGAAGGCATGGCGCACTTCGGCCACGGTACGCACGCGGTTGTCGGTCAGGCAGTCGACGATGATCGCCGCGCCGCCGATGCCGTAGCCTTCGTAGCGGATCTCTTCGTAGTTCACGCCTTCGAGTTCGCCGGCGCCGCGCTGGATCGCGCGGGTGACGTTATCCTTCGGCATATTGGCGTCGGCCGCTTTTTCGACTGCCAGGCGCAGGCGCGGGTTCGAGTTGACGTCGCTGCCGCCCATGCGTGCGGCCACGGTGATTTCCTTGATCAGGCGCGTCCAGATCTTGCCGCGCTTGGCATCGGTGGCTGCTTTCTTATGCTTGATGTTGGCCCATTTGCTGTGTCCAGCCATGTCGAGAATTCCTTAGACGGTATGGGAAATCCGAACACCCGCTGCTCTTTGAATGGGCAGTTTTCGGACTTCCTGTATGCAAGAGTGGCCGACATTTTAGCATAGGCCCCCCTTGCAAAATCGCCCAAGTTCCTGAGCAAACTGTCATGGAAACAACAGCCAGGTACCGCCGGCCACCATCGCCACCCCGGCCACGCCGCCGGCCAGGGGACCGTCCTCGAGCTGCAGTTCGGCCAGCACCAGCAGCCCCGCCAGCGCGACCAGGGCCGGGTTGCCCGGGCCGCCGCCCAGCAGCAGCAGGACCAGCAGCCAGCAGCAGCCGAGGCAGACGCGCCCGTGTTCGGCCCCCTGCCACAGCGCGCCCAGCGCGCCGCCGCGCCAGTCGACCAGCACCCCGGCCAGCGGCACGCGGCAGTGCTGCAGGCAGGCGTGCTTGGCCGGCGTCCATTGCCAGGCCCCGGCGGCGACCAGCGCCAGGCCCAGGGCCGGCTGGGGCGCCCCCAGGCTGGCGTCGAGCCAGCCGGCGTCGTGCAGCGCCCAGTGCAGCAGGGTGATCAGGGCCGCGAAGCCGGTCCAGGCCAGCAGGCAGCCGCTCGCGAACAGGGCGGTCGCCAGGCGCGGCCAGCGCACGCCGGCGCGGCGGCGCGCAATGCGCAGGTAGACGAACAGCGCGCCCGCCGCGGCCGGCAGCATCAGGGCCATGCACAGGCCGGTCCACATGGCGAACAGCAGCATCAGCTCGGTGGCGCGCAGCGGGGCCGGCGGCGGCGGGGAAGGAGCCCCGGCCAGGGACAGGGGCATGGCCCCGCCCTGGAAGACGAACGGGGCAAGGCAGGCGCAGGCGAGCAGGAGCATCCAGGCCAGGGCCAGCGCGACCGGGCGCCCGAGGCGTTCATCGATGCCGGACAGGCTCATTGGGGGCTCCCGCGCCGGGCCTGCGTTGGTGTGGCGCGCACGAATCTTGCGTTCGCGCGGGGCCGCCCCGTGCGATGGTTTGACGAGTTCGTCATTCGGTCTCTCCTCGGTATGGTTGATGTGCGCTGTTCGACAGCGCCGCAGCGGCCGCGTTCTGGGGCGCCGTCCGGCTCGCCTCCAGCGAAGGCCGCCGAAGGCTCGTACAATCGTCGGATGAACGAAAGCGTCCCCGCCAACCCTGCTGCTCCTTTACCACGCGCGGCCCTCGTCGCCGGCCTGTCGATCGCCGTCGCCGGCGCCGTCCTGTTTTCCACGAAAGCCATCGTCGCCAAACTGCTGTATCGCTACCACATCGATGCAGTCACTTTGATCGCCTTCAGAATGCTGTTCTCGCTTCCGGTGTTTGCTGCAGTGGCGCTCTGGAAGATGCGAACCCAGCCGCCGCTGTCGAAGCAGGACCGCTGGCGCATCGTCGTGCTGGGCCTGCTCGGCTACTACCTGTCGAGCTACCTCGACTTCCTCGGCCTGCAGCACATCTCGGTCGGGCTCGAGCGCCTGATCCTGTTCCTGACGCCCACCTTCGTGCTGCTGGCGAACGTGATGATCTTCAAGCGGCGCGTCAGGGGCACCCAATGGGCGGCGCTGGGGCTGGCCTATTGCGGCATCGTGCTGGTGTTCGTGCACGACCTGGCGGGCGCGACCGGCAGCACCTGGGGCGGCACCTTCCTCGGCTCGCTGCTGGTGCTGGGCTCGGCCATCTCGTACGCCGTCTACCTGCTCGGCACCGGCGAGATGGTCACGCGCATCGGCTCGCTGCGCCTGGTGGCCTACGCGATGTGCGTGTCGAGCGTGGCCTGCATCGCCCAGTTCTTCCTGCTGCGCCCGGCGAGCATGCTGGTGCAGCCGGCCGAGGTTTACTGGCTCTCGCTGGTGAATGGGGTATTCTGTACGATCTTCCCCGTGTTCATGACCATGGCCGCGGTCCAGCGCATCGGCGCCGCGACCGCCTCGCAGGCCGGGATGATCGGTCCGGTATCGACGCTGTTCCTCGGCGCGCTGATCCTCGGCGAGCCGGTGACGGGCGTGCAACTGGCCGGCACCGGGCTCGTGCTCGCGGGGATCTATTCCCTCTCGCTGAAAAAATGACGACAATGACCAAGCCACGCATTGCACTGATCGCACACGACAAGAAGAAGGACGACATGATCGCCCTCGCGGGCGAGTACCTTGACTTCCTCAAGGGCTGCACGCTCTCGGCCACCGGCACCACCGGCGGGCGCCTGGCCAACGAGCTCGGGCTCACGGTCGAGCGCAAGCATTCCGGCCCGGTCGGCGGCGACCTGCAGATCGGCGCCCAGCTGGTGCAGGGCGAGATCGATTGCGTGATCTTCCTGCGCGACCCGATGACGCCGCAGCCGCACGAACCCGACATCAACGCCCTGGTGCGCGCCTGCGACGTGCACGACATCGCCTGCGCCACCAATGTTTCGACCGCGCGCCTGGTGCTGTCTCAGCTGATGCGCACGCGCGCCTAGGGAGCCGCACTTGGAGAATCCCATGCTGGTCAAAGCCATCCGTATCGCCGCCACGGGCGGTCCTGAAGTGCTCGAGTACCTGGACGTCGAGGTCGGCGAACCTGGACCGGGCGAGGCGCGCGTGCGCCACCACGCGATCGGCCTGAACTACATCGACACCTATTACCGCACCGGCCTGTACAAGACGGCGCTGCCGTCCGGCCTGGGCCAGGAAGGCGCCGGCGTGGTCGAGGCGGTGGGCGAGGGCGTCACCCACGTGGCGCCGGGCGACCGCGTCGCCTATGCCGGCGGCCCGGCCGGCGCCTACAGCGAGGCGCGCGTCATGCCGGCCGACATGCTGGTGCGCCTGCCGGATGCCATTTCCTTCGAAACGGGCGCCGCCATGATGCTGCAGGGCCTGACGGTGCAGTACCTGTTCCGCCAGACCTACCGCTTGCAGCCGGGGCAGACCATCCTGTTCCACGCGGCGGCGGGCGGCGTCGGGCTGATCGCCTGCCAGTGGGCTAAGGCGCTCGGGGTGAACCTGATCGGCACCGTGGGTTCGGAGGAAAAGGCGGAACTGGCGCGCGCCCACGGGGCGGCCCACGTCATCAACTACAACCTTGAAGACGTGGTGCAGCGCGTGCTGGAGATCACGAATGGCGCCAAAGTACCGGTGGTGTACGACTCGGTCGGCAAGGACACCTTCGTCCGCTCGCTCGACTGCCTGCAGCCGCGCGGCCTGATGGTCAGCTTCGGCAACGCCTCGGGGCCGGTGCCGCCCTTCGCCTTGGGCGAACTGGCCTCGCGCGGCTCGCTGTACATCACGCGCCCGACCCTGTTCGCCTATGCCGGCACCCGTCCGGAACTCGAAGCGATGGCGGCCGAGCTGTTCGAGATGGTGGAAAGCGGCAAGGTGAGAATCGAGGTCAAGCAGCGCTTCCCGCTGCGCGACGCGGCCGAGGCCCACCGGGCGCTGGAAGGGCGCCGCACGACCGGCTCGACGGTGCTGCTGCCATGAGGGACGCGGACAAGAAAGAGAGCGGGTCGCCGAAATTCGGGCGGCTCCTGGTCGTGCTGGCCTTCGCGCTGGTGCTGATCGTGGCGATCACGGTCGGCTCGGAGGCGTATTTCTCGTAAAAAAAGGGGTCTTGCGGTAATGGCGTTCAGTTAGCAGAAAGAACGTCGCTCCGGCGAAGGCCGGAGCCCAAGGCAAGCGCTTCGATAGCGCACGCAGAACTTGGATTCCGGCCTTCGCCGGAATGACATTATCAGCGCCTTGCGGCCCCTTCTCGTTGCGGCTGGCGGATCAGTTCTGCTGCTTCAGCTCCACCCTGCGCGCCACGCCCGACGGCCCCGGGAAGCCTTCGAAGGCGCTCTGCACCATTGCCGGCATCAGCGCCGGCGTCGACAGCTCGCGGCTGGTGTTGTGCACGGTGACGTCGAACAGGCGCTTGCCGTCGCTGGCCGACTTGATCCCGACCTGCAGTTCGCGGCGGTAGCGGTGCTCGATCGAGACCTGGTAGGCCGGGCTCCAGAACGGATCGTAGAACGGGCTGCTGTAGAAGCCGCCCCAGTAGGGACGGTGCAGGCCGCGATGGCCGAAACGCCGCGCCGGGTGGTAGTAGGGGCGGTAGAACGGCGAGGCGAACGGGTGGGCGAAGGGCGTGATCGGCTCGACCACGCGCACCGGCACTTCGGTGGTGGAAAAGCGCATCGACACCGCCAATGCCGGCTTGCCGCCCGCGGCATCGCGGAAACCCAGGCGCGCCAGCTGGCCGCGCACCAGGTCCTGGTAGGCGCGGTATTCCAGCGTGTCGTCCACGGCCGGCGGCGCCTCGAACACGTAGCTCTTGTCCTCGATCTGCGCAGGCCACTGGTGGAAGGTGGTGACATCGCTGCGGATCGTGGTGGCGCACCCGGTCAGCAGCATCGTGAGCGCGGCTCCGGCAGCGATCATCAGGCGTTTCATTGCTTTCTCCCTCGTGAATACGGACTTTTCCTACCCTCTAGATTACCTTCTGTTCGGCAAGTCCGACAATGAATTTACATGCGGTTACGGCATGCACATTTCGACACACGGGAAACGGTGCGGGGGCGGCGAAATCTTGTTGGTAGAATAAGCACTTCAGTACGATCCACAACCCTTGCCTTTTGCGGACTTCCTATGCGCACCGATACGCCCCAGACGATTTACCGGAGTGACTACACCCCGCCGAGCTACCTGGTGGAAACTGTTGAGCTTGGCTTCGACCTCGACCCTGCCCGTACCGTCGTCGCCAACCGCATGACGGTGCGCCGCAACCCCGACAGCGCCCAGCGCGAGATCGAGCTCTACGGAGAAGACATCGAACTGGTGGCGCTGCGCCTGAACGGCCGCCAGCTGGAAGACCGCGACTACGCCATCAACGGCAACCTGCTCACCATCCCGAACGCGCCGGAAGAGGCCACCCTCGAGATCGAGACCGTGTGCGTACCGGAGCAGAACACCACCCTGAGCGGCCTGTACACCTCGAACGGCAATTTCTTCACCCAGTGCGAGGCCGAAGGCTTCCGCCGCATCACCTATTTCCCGGACCGCCCGGACGTGATGGCCAAGTACACCGTCATGCTGCGCGCCGACAGGGAGCGCTATCCGGTGCTGCTCTCCAACGGCAACCTGCTCGAAGAAGGCGAACTGGGCGATGGCCGCCACTATGCCAAGTGGGAAGACCCGTTCAAGAAGCCGTCCTACCTGTTCGCGCTGGTCGCCGCGCGCCTGGTCTGCCAGGAAGAGACGTTCCGCCTGGCGGACGGCCGCGACGCCCTGCTGCAGGTGTGGGTGGAAGAGGGCAACCTCGACAAGACCGACTACGCGATGCAGTCGCTCAAGCACAGCATCCGCTGGGACGAGGAGCGCTACGGACTCGAACTCGACCTCGACCGCTTCATGATCGTCGCAACTAGCGACTTCAACATGGGCGCGATGGAAAACAAGGGCCTGAACATCTTCAACACCAAGTTCGTGCTGGCCAACCCGCGCGTGGCCACCGACATCGACTTCCAGGGCATCGAGGCGGTGGTGGCGCACGAGTACTTCCACAACTGGACCGGCAACCGCGTCACCTGCCGCGATTGGTTCCAGCTCTCGCTCAAGGAAGGCCTGACGGTGTTCCGCGACCAGGAATTCACCGCCGACATGATCGGCACCGAGAGCGGCCGCGCCGTCACCCGCATCGATCAGGTGCGCACCCTGCGCCAGGCCCAGTTCCCGGAAGACGCCGGCCCGATGGCCCACCCGGTGCGTCCCGACTCCTTCGTTGAGATCAACAACTTCTACACCGTCACCGTGTACGAGAAAGGCGCGGAGGTGGTGCGCATGTACCAGACCCTGCTGGGCGTCGAAGGCTTCCGCAAGGGCATGGACCTGTATTTCGAACGCCACGACGAGCAGGCCGTCACCTGCGACGACTTCCGCCGCGCCATGGCCGACGCCAACGGCCGCGACCTGAGCCAGTTCGAGCGCTGGTACGACCAGGCCGGCACCCCGGTGCTGCGTTTCGAGGCGCGCTACGACGAAGCCGCGCAGACCTACGGCATCACGCTGTTCCAGTCCTGTCCGCCGACCCCGGGGCAGCCGGAGAAGCGTCCCTTCCACATCCCGGTGGCCATCGGCCTGCTCGACCCGGAGGGCAAGGACATGCCCCTGGTCCTGGACGGCAAGGAGCTGGGCACCACCACCGTGCTCGAACTGACGCAAGCGCAGCAGACCTTCGTGTTCACGGGCGTGAAGGAGCAACCGACGCCCTCGGTCCTGCGCGGCTTCTCGGCGCCGGTGATCCTGCAGCACGGCTACAGCGACAGCGACCTGCTGCACCTGTTCAGCTTCGACTCCGACCCGGTCAACCGCTGGGAGGCGGGACAGCGCCTGGCGATGGGCCGCCTGCTCAAGCTCACCGGCGAGGCGCCGGTGTCCAGCCGCCTGAGCCTGGACGATACCTTCATCGACGCGATGCGAAGGATGCTGATCGACGAGTCGCTCGACCCGGCCTTCCGCGAGCAGGCGCTGCTGCTGCCGACCGAAACCATGATCGCCGAGCAGCTCGATACCGTCGATCCGCTGGCCGTGCACATGGCGCGCCAGTTCATGCGCGCCAATATCGGCGCCCGCCTGCGCGCCGAACTGCTGGCCCAGTACGAGGCCAACCAGACCCCGGGCCCCTACAGCCCGGATGCCCAATCGGCCGGCAAGCGCGCCCTCAAGAACCTGGCGCTGTCCTACCTGAACGCGGCGCCGGACGAGGACAGCATCGCGCTGGCGCTGCGCCAGTGCCAGCAGGCCGACAACATGACCGACCGCGCCGCCGCACTCGGCGCCCTGATCCATGCCCGAGCGCCGCAGGCCGAGGCCGAGCTGGCGCGCTTCTACGAGGAATTCAAGGACGAGGCGCTGGTGGTCGACAAGTGGTTCGCGATGCAGGCCGCGGCGCCCACCACCGACATCGCCAAGGTGCGCGAGCTGATGCGCCACCCGGCCTTCAACCTGCGCAACCCGAACCGCGCGCGCAGCCTGGTCGCGACCTATTGCATGAACAACCCGGTCGAGTTCCACGCGCCGAACGGCAGCGGCTACCTGTTCTGGGCCGAGCACGTGACCCTGCTCGACGCGCTCAACCCGCAGGTCGCCGCGCGCCTGGCCCGCGCCATGGACCGCTGGCGCCGCTACACGCCGGAACTGCAGCAGCACATGAAGACGGCGCTGCAGCAGGTGGCGGGGCAGCAGCGCCTGTCGAACGACGTGCGCGAGATCGTGACCAAGGCGCTCGCTAATTAAAAGAATCCAAACCAAACCAAAGGAAGTCCATGAAACGCGTAAGTCTCACGCAGTACCTGGTCGAGGAACAGCGCCTCCACCAGAACATCAATGCCGAACTGCGCCTCCTGATCGAGGTCGTGGCGCGCGCCTGCAAGCGCATCAGCTATTCGGTCAGCAAGGGTGCGCTCGGCGAAGTGCTGGGCAGCGCCGAAACCGAGAACATCCAGGGCGAAGTGCAGAAGAAGCTCGACGTGATCTCGAACGAGATCCTGCTCGAGGCGAACGAGTGGGGCGGCCACCTGGCGGCGATGGCATCCGAAGAAATGGAGACCATCCGCCAGATTCCCAGCCGCTACCCGAAGGGCGAATTCCTGCTGATGTACGATCCGCTCGACGGCTCCTCCAACATCGACGTCAACGTCTCGATCGGCACCATCTTCTCGGTGCTGAAAGCCCCGGAAGGCATGAAGGACCCGACCGAGCAGGACTTCCTGCAGCCGGGCACCCAGCAGGTCGCCGCCGGCTACGCCGTCTACGGCCCGCAAACCATGCTGGTGCTCACCACCGGCAACGGCGTGCAGTGCTTCACCCTGGACCGCGAGATGGGCTCCTGGGTGCTCACCCAGAGCGACATGCAGATCCCGGAAACCACCAAGGAATTCGCGATCAACATGTCCAACAAGCGCCATTGGCACCCGCCGGTGCAGCGCTACGTGGACGAGATGCTGGCAGGCGCCACCGGCCCGCGCGGCAAGGACTTCAACATGCGCTGGATCGCCTCGATGGTGGCCGACGTGCACCGCATCCTGAACCGCGGCGGCATCTTCATGTACCCGGCCGACATGCGCGATCCGACCTCGCCGGGCAAGCTGCGCCTGATGTACGAAGCCAACCCGATGGCCATGATCGTCGAACAGGCCGGCGGCATGGCCACCGACGGCAAGGGACGCATCATGGAGATCCAGCCGACCAAGCTGCACCAGCGCGTGCCGGTCTTCCTGGGCTCGAAGAGCGAGGTGGAACTGGTCACCCGCTATCATGCGGAGTGATTTTTATTAATTTTTGCCTGAGTGCCGAGCCGGACTAGCAAGTTTCAGGAGTTGTTTGCTAGAATACGGCTCTTCGTCGGGATTGCCCGCGTAGAGCCGCTGTAGCTCAGTCGGTAGAGCAGCGCATTCGTAATGCGAAGGTCACCAGTTCGATTCCGGTCAGCGGCACCAGGACATGAAAAGGGCCACCCAACAGGGTGGCCCTTTTTGCATTGGCGTCTTCCGTGTTCCCGGCGGATCGGGGCGACATGCGTGCAGGCGCGATTGAATCGCCGCCTCCAGAGACGCTCTCTCAGAGGCTCGCTTCCTGCAGCCCGCGCACCAGGCTCGACACGCTGGGATTGTCCACGAAGATGCAGCGCTTGCCGGTGCGCTTGCAGTGATCCTTCACGCGCCAGTAGGCATGGTGGCTGATGCAGCCGGTCTGGCAGATCACCAGGTCGGCCGCCGCCAGGCTGGCGTCGAGCTGGCCGGCGCTGTCTTCCAGGCCGCCGTCATGGTGCGCGAACTGCGCGCCGACGCGCTCGACGACGTTGCGGTAGACCGGCACGCTGCCGCTGCGCCCGCCCACGCACAGCACGCTGCGGTTCACCAGCCGCACCGGAATTTCCACCGGCACGGCCGGCATGTCCGCAGGCGTTTCACGCGCCGCTGCCGGCGCATCCGGGGCCGTGCTGCGCGCCGCCTTCAATGCCGCCACCTGGGCGCGCAGCGCCG
This sequence comes from Massilia sp., assembly GCF_046293535.1. Classification (NCBI taxonomy): domain Bacteria; kingdom Pseudomonadati; phylum Pseudomonadota; class Betaproteobacteria; order Burkholderiales; family Oxalobacteraceae; genus Massilia; species Massilia sp. The sequence goes on from NZ_JBKBOV010000019.1 coordinate 79,859, forward strand.
CTTCGCGCTCTTCCATCTGCGCCAGGCGGTTTGCGAGCCGCTTGCGCGTCGCCAGCTCCGGCACTTCGGCCTGCAGCTGCGCCAGTTCGGCGCGCAGCTGGTGGATGTCGGTATCCTTAGCGATCAGCGCGGCGCGGGCCGCCATCAGCTGCCGCTCGCAGCGTTCGGCCTGGACGGTCTTTTCCTGCACCAGCGCCTGGCAACGGCCCTGCGCCCTGGCCAGCTCGCGCAGCAGGCGGGCGTGCTCGGCGAGCAGGGCCTTGTGCTTGTCGATGTCGGCCCGCACGCAGGCGCCGGCCTGGTGCTGGACCATGTGGATGTCGCGGCACATCTGCTGCTCCAGTCCGGGCGTGCAGCGCGCATGGGTCAGGGCGGCCCAGAACGCGCCCGGGACGTCGCCGGCATCGACCGCCCGGGCCCATAGCGCGCCCACTTCCTCGGTGGTCCGGGCCGCGCGGAAGCGCGCGACGTCGGCGGCGTAGCGCCGCTCCAATTCCTTCTGCAGCGCCTCCGACAGGGGATTACGCAGGGCGCATTCGCCGACCGCGCCGACGTGGACGTCGTAGTCGTCGTGCAGCAGGCGGCCGCCCGTGACCCGTTCCACCAGTTTGCGCAGGGCGGGCAGCGGCAGGGCGACGCCGACCAGCGGGCAGTGGCTGGCCTGGCTGAGTTCCCAGAGGCGCCGGCGGCGCGATCCTCCCTGCGGTCCCGCGGTGGCCGGCGAAGCGTGTTTGTCGCACATGCGCTCTCCTTTAAATGAGAATGATTATCATTCATAGTATGATACTGATGCCATGGAAGGCAAGCGGATTCGCTTGGGCAGGACAGCCGCCGGGGCATCGTCGTGATGGATGGCACGGCTCTGTTAGTCAGCGCACGGTCCCGGAAGCGCGGCCGTTGTATTTTTTGTATCGCGACGCAGTGTCCGATACTGCGCGCGTTTTCGGACCGCCACAGGCGACCGCTCACGCAGCGACGAGGACGTCTGCTCTAACGGCGGAACTTTTGCGTCGGCTTCAGGTCTCGCTTCATGAGAATGGGCCTGGAGCAAGAAACAAAGTTCTGTCTTGAGATAGCGCAGTCAATCGTCGTCCCTCGCGCCGTTGGAGGCGGAATCGAGGAAGAATGTGGTGATAGTCGGTATCGGTCTAATCGCGTTGGTCTACATTTTTACGAGGGATACATCATGGATAATCAGAAATCTACCGAGGGAAAAGGCAGCGACGCAAGCCGCGAGGGTGCAGGTTCGAGCATTGGTAAAAGCCAGACTTCCGGCCTGAACCAGGGTAGCAGCGCTTCGGGCAGCAGCCAGAGCGGCTCGTCGGGCAGCCTCGGCAGCACCAACGCCTCGCCAAGCAGCGCCAAGCCGGCTACCGGCAGCAGCAGCGGCGCCGTGGGCGGCACCAGCAACGCGGGCAGCATGCAAAGCGGCTCGCAGAGCTCGGGCAACCTGGGCAGCTCCAGCCTCAGCTCCAGCAGCCAGCAGAGCGGTTCGCAGGGTTCGAGCGCAGCTGGCAGCAGCGGCAGCTTGGGCAGCTCGACCGGCGGCAACAGCGCGCTGGGCTCGAATGGCAGCACCTCGGGCAGCACCTCGGGCAGCACCACCGGCAGCAGCGCCG
>NZ_JBKBOV010000020.1:0-76740 GCF_046293535.1 Massilia sp.
ACTATTACAACCACAACCGCATCAAGCTCAAGTTAAAAGGCCTGAGCCCTGTTCAGTACAGGACTCAGGCCTTGGCTGCCTAGAGAACTTAACCGTCCAACTTTATGGGGTCAGTTCAGACGCCGGCTTTTCTACCCGCCCGGCGCCGCGTGCGTGTACGCGGCGCCGGGTGCGATTGATTACTCCTGGCCCTTGCGCTTGAACGCTTCGACGCCATTGGTGATCTCGGCCTTGGCGGCTTCTGCGTCGGCCCAGCCTTCGATCTTGACCCACTTGCCCGGCTCGAGGTCCTTGTAGTGTTCGAAGAAGTGCTGGATCTGCTGGAGGCGCAGTTCTTCCAGGTCTTCCAGCTTCTGGATCTTCTTGTACATCGGCAGGACTTTCTCGACCGGCACCGCGATGACCTTGGCGTCGCCGCCGCCGTCATCGGTCATCTTCAGCACGCCCAGCGCGCGGCAGCGCACCACCACGCCCGGCGGCAGCGGGAACGGGGTGATCACGAGCACGTCGCACGGGTCGCCGTCGTCGGCGATGGTCTGCGGCACGTAGCCGTAGTTGCACGGATAGTGCATGGCGGTACCCATGAAGCGGTCGACGAAGATCGCGCCGCTGTCCTTGTCGACCTCGTACTTGACCGGGTCGGCGTTCATCGGGATCTCGATGATGACGTTGAAGTCGTTCGGCACGTCTTTGCCGGCTGGGACGTTATTCAGGCTCATGGAATTCCTTGCTTGCTGAAGTTTTAATAAGGTGCGTCATTATAGCGAAAGCGGCAAGCGGATGGCGCGTCAGGTGCTGGCCTGCACGGCATGCGGGGCCGTAGGGTGGGCGGCTCTACCCGCGACTGTGGCTGGCCGCATTGCCGGCGCCGCCCACGCGGTGATACCTGGCGGCTCCGATCGCGCGCGGGATGATCTTGCCGCTAACTCTCACCGCGTGGGCGGCATCGATGGCGCAGCTCGGCATGGCCCCGGTCGAGCCGCCCACCCTACGAAAACAAGCTTGGATCAGAGAATGCTGGCCAGCGCGCACTGCCGGTAATGATTCGCCGCTTCCTGCTCCTGCCCCAGCGCCTCGTGCATCTGGGCCAGTTTCAGGTGCGCCTCGCGCACCATCGACGCTTCGGTGGCATCCGACAGCGCCCCTTCCAGGTAGCGCTGGGCCTTACCCCAGAGCTTTTGCTTGAGGCAGAGAGAACCCAGGGTCAGGGACAGTTCGGCATCCAGCGGGCGCTCCTTGAGCCAGGCTTCGCAATGCTCGATCTGGGCCAGCAGGGTCGGCGAGCCGGCCGGTCCGGCCGCTTCGCGGTAGGCGCGCACCACGCGCTCGTCCCAGTTCGCCTTGAGCGCTTCCTCGGCAATGGCGCGCGCCTCGTCGTGCAGGCCGCGCGCATTGAAGGCGCCGGCCGCGCGCGCCGCGATGTAGGGCACCAGGCGGTCGCTTGCCGGCACGCCGGCCCAGACGCGGCGGATCGATTCGGCATCGTGGCCGGGCGAATCGAGCAGGGCCTCGTAGGCCAGTTCGCGCAGGCGGCTCGAGAGCGCCGGATGCAGGGCCTTGCGCTTGTCGAGGATGCGCACCAGGCGCAGCACTTCCGGCCAGTTGCGCGCCTGCTGGTGGGCCTTCATCGACCATTGCAGCGCATGGATGTGGCGCTGGCCGCTCGCGTTCAGTTCGGCGACCGCCTCGAGCGCGGCTTCCGGCTGGTGGTCGTCGACCAGCAGCTCGGTCACCGTCATCAGGCGCGCCGTCTTGAGCGAGGCATCGTGGGCGATGCCGGCCAGCCAGGCGTCGCGCCTGCCCGGTTCGCGCATGCGGTGCGCGGCGCGCGCGCCGATCAGGGCCGCCAGGCCGGCGTTCTCCGGCAGCTCGGCGGCGCGCATGGCGGCTTTTTCGGCGTGGCCGAAGCGCCCTTCGAACAAGGCCTTGAGCGCGTCGCGCAAGCCCTTGTTGCCTTCGCGCTCGCGCTTGCGCTGGCGGTAGGCCGCTACCCGCTGCGGCATCTTGAGGGTCGACTTCAGTGCCCGCACCAAGCCGTAGGCGACCAGGAACAGCAGCACCAGCAGCACCACGAACAGGTTGAGCGACATGTCGAGCCGGTGCGGCGGGTAGAACAGCACCACGTTGCCCGGGTTGAAGCGCGCCGTCACGGCGATGCCGATGGCCGCGGCCATCAGGGCGACTAACCAGAGGAGGAGCCGCATCTTATTGCTTCGCCTTGTAGTTGCGCACCGCGTTCAGGCTCTCGGACAGCGTCGGCATCTCGATCGTCAGGTTGTTGGCCTGCACCTGGCGCAGCGCGCCCTGCGCCGACTGGGTGGCGCGCGAACGCGTGTCGAAGTACTTGAGCAGGATTTCCTGGCTGCTGGCCAGGTCGTCGCGGAAGGCCGTCTCGTTGCGCGACAGCAGGGCCAGGCGCGCGTTCAGCAGGCGCAGCTTGAGGTTCTCGCGCACGAAGAAGGACTCGGTGGGCGACAGCATCAGCGCTTCCGGCGTCTCCACGCTGCGCACCCGCACCAGCTGGCGCACGTCGTCCCACATCTCCTGGCTCCAGTTGCGCCAGGTCTGGATCATGCGCTGGCCCAGGCCCAGGTTTTCCGGGGCCGGCTCGGCGCCCTTGCCCGCTTGACCGCGGGTGCTGCGCACCGGCGCCGCCGGCAGCAGCGGCTTTTCGTCGGACAGCATCGGCAGCGTGTCCACCTGGGCGATGACGTTGTCCAGGCGCAGCGCCACGCCGGCCAGGTCGACCGCCGGCAGCGCCTTCAGGCGCTCGATGTCGGCGCCGATCGCGCGGCGGATGTTCAGGAATTGCGGCTTGTCCGAACGGCCCAGCGAGCGGTCGGCGTTCTGCAAGGCGATCAGGGCGCCCTGCACGTTGCCGGCCAGCTGCAGCTGCTGGCTGGCGGTGTTGAGCACCTGCTCGACCTCGGTGAGCGCCCATTCGTCGCGGTTCTTCGACAGGTCCTGGTAGAGCTGCTCGAGCGCCAGCTGCTGGGTCTGGGCCTCGGACTGGCGGCTTTCCAGCACGCCGACCTTGATCTGCAGCTCCTTGGCCGTATCCGATACCTCGCGCGCCAGCGCCGCGGTCTCGGCATTCACGGCATTGCCTTTCTGCAGGCTTTGCGCCATGTCGCGGCGCAGGGTGTTGATGCGGCTGTGCGAGCTCCAGGTCTGCACCGCCAGCAACAAGGCCAGGATGGCGACCGCCAGGGGCAAGGGGCGCTGCAGCGCCGCGATCAGGCCCTGCCCCGGCGGGCGCGGCGGCGCCTTCTGGACCGCGACGCTGCCCGACGAAATTTGTTCTGGATTATTTTGTTGTTCGTTCATTCTGAGATTGTAACGCGGCAAGTAAGCGTGCGTCGCCAGAGCCCGTGAGGGTAATCCGATCGCACCCGAGGGCGTGCGCGGTCTCCGCGATGCGCCCATGCGGGACGATCAGGTGCTGCGCCCGCAGCCGCCCGAGGCCGGCATCGGGATCGAGCCGGCTCACCATTCCTGCGAGCCCGCGCAGCGCTTCCGAACTCGTGATTATCCAGTCGTTTGGCTGTGCCAGCAAGGCGCCCAGCTCGGCCGCCAGCGAATTGTCGAGCTGCGGCACGCTGCGGCGGTAGGCCGCCACGGTATCGACCCGGGCGCCGGCCGCGCGCAAGGTGCTGGCCATCAGTTCGCGTCCGCTTTCGCCGCGCACGATCAGCACGCGGCGCCCGGCGAAGCCGGCCAGGTCGAGGCTGGCCAGCAGGTGCTCGGAGTCGCTCGCCGCGGGATCGGGCGGGCAATGGATGGTGGCCTTGTCAGCCGTGACCCCGTGGCGGGCCAGCGCCGCCCGGCTGCCCTCCCCGACCACGCCGATCGGCACGCCGGCCGGCCAGCCGTCCAGGTGGGCAAACGCGGCGTCCACCGCATTCGGCGACACGAACACGACCAGCGCATACGAGGACAGCCCGGCCAGCGTCGCCCGCAGGACGGAGGTATCCTCGAGCGGCGCGATCTCGAGCAGCGGCAGCAGCACGGCGCGGCGCCCGAGCGCGCGCACGGCCTGCGCCAGCGGCTCGGCCTGGGCGCGCGGCCTGGTGATGACGACTGCCCGCTCGAGCATGCCTCAGCCGCCCTGGCCCGGGGCCGGCAGCACGTCGGTGGCGGCCTCCTGCGCCGCCTCCTGCTTGCAGGCTTCCAGGATCGCATGCGCATCCTGGTCTTCCAGCAGGATGGCCACCTGCTCGCCGAGGAATTCCGGATGCTCCCAGGAGCCCGCCACCTCGGCCCGCGCGCTGCGCTGGCCGTCCGGGGTCGCCACCATCGCGCGCAGGCGCATGGTGGCGCCGCTGACGGTCGCGAAAGCGGCCAGCGGGATCTGGCAGCTGCCACCGAAGATTTTCGACACCTTGCGCTCGGCCGTCACGGCGCGCGCGGTGGCCTCGTGGTTCAGCGGGGCCAGCAAGGCGCGCAGGTCGACGCCGTCGCTGCGCGGGCCGCTTCCGATCTCGATCGCCATCGCGCCCTGTCCGGCTGCCGGCAGGCTGTCCTCGGGCTCGAGCAGCGCGCGGATACGCTGGGGCAGGCCGAGGCGCTTGAGGCCCGCCGCCGCCAGGATGATGGCGGCATACTCGCCGCGGTCGAGCTTGCCCAGGCGGGTGTCGAGGTTGCCGCGCAGCGGCTTGATCACCAGGTGCGGATAGCGCGCGGCGACCAGGGACTGGCGGCGCAGGCTGCTGGTGCCGACGATGCTGCCGGGCGGTAATGCATCCAGGCTGGCATGGTCGTTCGAGACAAAGGCGTCGCGCGGATCTTCGCGCTCGAGCACGGCGGCCAGCTCGAAGCCTTCCGGCAGTTCCATCGGCACGTCCTTGAGCGAGTGGACCGCCAGGTCGGCGCGGCCCTCGGCCATCGCCACCTCCAGCTCCTTGACGAACAGGCCCTTGCCGCCTACCTTGGAAAGCGTACGGTCGAGGATCTGGTCGCCCCGTGTTGTCATTCCGAGAATTTCAACACTACACTCCGGATATAATGCGGCGAGCCGGGCACGCACATGTTCCGCCTGCCACATGGCCAGGCGGCTCTCGCGGGATGCGATAATGAGCTTTTGAGGCGTCAGCATCGCGGGCGCTCCCTGCGCCGATTCATTTGCTTTCAACACGGATTCTTTCACTGTCATCTAGCCCACCAGGACGATGCCGGTTAACGGCCCTTGCTCAAGATCACAAATTTTAGCATGGGCCTCCTGCAGACGATGGCCAACCGCCATGGCACTAACAATTCATTTGTGGTCGATATGGAAAACCCAGCTGCACTAGACAACCCTGCAATGCCCGGCGCCGGCGACAAGGACGCGCCGCTGAAAGAAGACATCCGCCTGCTCGGCCGCCTGCTCGGCGACGTGCTGCGCGAACAGGAAGGCGAAGCCGTGTTCGCGGTCGTCGAGACCATCCGCCAGACGGCGGTGCGTTTCCGGCGCGACGCCGACCCGGTCGCCGGCGAGGAACTCACCACCCTGCTGCACCGGCTCACGCGCGACCAGACCATTTCGGTGGTGCGTGCCTTCTCCTACTTCTCGCACCTGGCCAACATCGCCGAGGACCAGCACCACATCCGCCGCCGCCGCGCCCACCTGATGCGCGGCGCCGCGCCGCGCCAAGGCAGCGTCGGCCACGCGCTCGGCAAGCTGGTCGATGCCGGCGTGCCGCGGGAGGTGGTCGAGGACTTCTTCAAGGACGCCCTGATCTCGCCGGTCCTCACCGCCCACCCGACCGAAGTGCAGCGCAAGAGCATCCTCGACGCCGAGCACGACATCGCGCGCCTGCTGGCCGAGCGCGACCGCGGCCTGACGCCCAGGGAACTGGGGCGCAACACGCAGCTGCTGCAGGCGCGCATCGCCACGCTGTGGCAGACCCGCATGCTGCGCTATTCCAAGTTGACCGTGGCCGACGAGATCGACAACGCCCTGTCCTACTACCGCATCACCTTCCTGCGCGAAGTGCCGGGCCTGTACGACGACATCGAGGAAGAGATCGCCAGCGTGTACGGCGGCGAAGCCGATCTGGGCGAGGCGCAGTACTTGCAGATGGGCAGCTGGATCGGGGGCGACCGCGACGGCAACCCGAACGTGAACGCGGACACCATGCGCCATGCGCTGGTGCGCCAGTCGACCACCATCCTCGACTTCTACCTGGACGAAGTGCACGCGCTCGGCGCCGAGCTGTCCACCTCGACCCTGATGGTGCCGGTGACGCCGCAGATGCAGGCGCTGGCCGACGCTTCGGTCGACAATTCCCCGCACCGCAGCGACGAACCCTACCGCCGCGCCCTGATCGGCATCTACGCGCGCCTGGCCGCCACCGCGCGCGAACTGGGCGTCGACCACATCCTGCGCAAGGAAGTCGGCGAAGCCCCGCCCTACCTGGACGCGGCCCTGTTCGCGGCCGACCTCGAGGTGCTGGCCGATTCGCTGCGCGCCAACCATGGCGCCGTGCTGATCGAGCCGCGCCTGGCGGGCTTGAAGCGCGCCGCGCGCATCTTCGGCTTCCACCTGGCTTCGCTCGACATGCGCCAGAGCTCGGACGTGCACGAGCGCGTGCTGGCCGAACTGTTCGCACGCGCCGGCAGCCAGACCGACTACGCCGGCCTGGACGAGGCGGACAAGGTCGCGCTGCTGCTGCGCGAACTGGCGCAGCCGCGCCCCCTGTATTCGCCCTACGAGAGCTATTCGGACGAGACCAATTCCGAACTGGCGATCCTGCGCGCCGCGCGCGACATCCGCCAGCGCTACGGCAGCCGCGCGATCCGCAACTACATCATCTCGCACACCGAGACCGTGTCGGACCTGCTGGAAGTGCTGCTGCTGCAGAAGGAGACCGGCCTGATGCGGGTGTCCTCCGGCGCCAGCGACGTCATGGTGATCCCGCTGTTCGAAACCATCCCCGACCTGCAGCGCGCCAGCGGCATCATGGACGAATGGATGTCGATCCCGCTGGTGGCCGGCATCATCGAGCGGCAGGGCCGCCTGCAGGAGGTCATGCTCGGCTACTCGGACTCGAACAAGGACGGCGGCTTCCTGACCTCGAACTGGGAGCTGTACCAGGCCGAACTGAAGCTGGTCGACGTGTTCGCCGCCAAGGGCGTCAAGCTGCGCCTGTTCCATGGCCGCGGCGGCACCGTGGGCCGCGGCGGCGGCCCCAGCTACGACGCGATCCGCGCCCAGCCGCCGGGCACCGTCAACGGCCAGATCCGCCTGACCGAACAGGGCGAGATCATCGCCTCGAAGTTCTCGAATCCCGAGATCGGCCGGCGCAACCTGGAACTGCTGGTGGCGGCGACGCTGGAAGCGAGCCTGGTGCCGCACCCGGCGGACGAGGTGAACACCGCTAGATTGGCGCGCTTCGAAGCCGTGATGGCCGAGCTGTCCGAGCGCGCCTATCGCGCCTACCGCAACCTGGTGTACGAGACCCCGGGCTTCACCGACTACTTCTTCAGCGCCACGCCGATCGCCGAGATCGCGGAACTGAACCTCGGTTCGCGTCCCGCCTCGCGCAAGTCGACGCGCCGCATCGAAGACTTGCGCGCGATCCCCTGGGGCTTCTCATGGGGCCAGTGCCGCCTGCTGCTGCCGGGCTGGTACGGCTTCGGCACCGCGGTGAGCGGCTGGCTGGCGGACGGCGTGCGCGAGGAACGCCTGGCGCTGCTGCAGGAAATGCACCAGAGCTGGCCCTTCTTCGCGACCCTGCTGTCGAACATGGACATGGTGCTGGCCAAGACCGACCTGGCGATCGCCTCGCGCTACGCCGGGCTGGTGGCGGACGTGGAACTGCGCGAGCGCATCTTCCGGCGCATCACCGCCGAGCATGGCGAAGCGCTGCGCTGCCTGGAGGCGGTGACGGGCGTGAGCGAGCGCCTGGCCGGCAACCCGCTGCTGGCGCGTTCGATCCAGAACCGCTTCGCCTACCTGGACCCGCTCAACCACCTGCAGGTGGAACTGATCCACCGCCGGCGCAAGCTGGGGGACAATGCGGATCCGCGCGTGCACCGGGGGATTCACCTGTCCATCAACGGCGTGGCGGCGGGCTTGCGCAACACCGGCTAAGCGGATTTTGTAGGGTGGGCGGATTCTCCGCCGACGCGGTGATAGTTGGCAGCAAGATCATCCGGCGCGAAAGCGGAGCCGCTACCGATCGCCGCGTGGGCGGGAAACCCGCCCACCCTACGGACATCAACGAGCGCACGCTCCCAGCGCACTCCCCTTCCTCAGGAAGGCCGGCACCGCGTTCGGCGACACGCACACCTGCGCGCCCGGATTGCCCGCGCTGCCGGTCTTGTTACACACCAGCACCTTGTCCTCGCCGCAGCGCGCATCGATCACGTTCACGGTGGTGCTGGCCTGCGCGAAGCAGCTCTCCGGGCTGGCCGCCTGCGCCGTGAAGCTGAAGCTGCCCGCAGCGCTCGGCGCAAAGCTGGTCACCGCGCCGCTGGCGGTCGACAGCCCACCGACAGGGTTCCAGGTGAAGGTCGACGAACCGGCCGCATCGCTTGCGCTCAGAGTCACGCTCTGCGGACCGTAGCCCAGCGCGATCGTGTTCGCCGGCAGGCCGGTGGCTTCGCCCGCGCCGGGCGCCACGCTGATCGACGGCTGCGGCACGTGGCCCAGCACCTGCACGATCCCTTCCGCGCTGGCGCTGTTGCCGCCCTTGTCGACGGCGCTGAGCATGACCTTCTGGGCGCCGATATCCGAGCACGCGAAGCTCGTACGCGATGCCGTGAGCGACTCCACGCCCCAGTTGTCGCTGGTGCCGCCATCCAGGTCGCTCGCCGCGATCGAGGCGGTGCCGTTGGCGAGCCGCACCGACACTTCGCGGGTGCGCACGCTTGGCGCCTCGAAGTCGTTGCTGACCGTGCCGGCGCGCGCGCTCTCGGTGCTCAGGCGGTTCAAGGCGGTGACGGTGTAGTAGTAATACTGGCCGGGTGCGACGCTGCCGTCGGCGAACGCGTGGGTGGCGGTGTCGGTCACGCCGAGCAGGTTGGCCTGGTTCTCCAGGTCCATCTCGCGCTCGCTGGCGCGATAGATGGCGTACTTGCGGGTCTTCTCGAATTCGTCGGCGGCCTCAAGCGCCGGCGCCCAGGACAGGTTCACCGTATTGGCGTCGCCCACGCTGGCGGCCAGCCCGGCCGGCGCGGCCGGCGCAGCGGTCCCTTTCCACGCCATGGTCGGCAGCAGGGCCGGACGCGCGTAGGTGCTGTTCTTCAGCGAGCTGCGGTAGCCGAGCGGGTCGTTCTGCAGGAACTGGTGGCGGAAGTGGACCTGGCCCGAGATGTTGGCGTGCGCGCGGTTCATCGCGATCTGGTTGTTGATCTGGTTCGGATCGAACCAGCCGGTCGTGTTCATCTTGTAGTCGGCCAGGCCGATGTACATGTGGCGCTCGTAGGCGTTGTCGTTCCACCACGGCACCAGGAGCTTGTAGTCCGAGCCGCCCTGGCCAATGTACCAGTAGACCTGCGGCGCCAGGTAGTCGACCCAGCCTTCGCGGATCCACTTGCGGCTGTCGGCGAACATGCTGCTGTAGTGCTGCGAGGCCCCGGTGCTGGTGGGCGAACCGATCGCCGGATCGGTGGGGTGGCTGCGATAGATGCCGGAGGGCGACACGCCGAACTTCACCCAGGGCTTGAGGGCGCGGATGCTGTCGTTCACGCGCGCGATCAGGATGTTGATGTTGTCGCGGCGCCAGTCGGCCAGGCCCTCGGCCGTGTTCGGGAAGCCGCGCGGATCGGCGGCGAAGGCCGCCTCGTCGCCGGTGGTGCCGCTCGGGTAGAAGTAGTCGTCGAAGTGGATGCCGTCCACGTCGTAGCGCGTGACGATGTCCATGATGACGTTCACGACGTGGTCGCGCACTTGCGGCAGGCCCGGGTTCAGGATCTTCACGGTGCCGACCGTGAGCAGCCAGTCCGGATGGGCGAGCGAGACGTGGTTCGGCGCGTACATCGCCGCGTTGTTCTGGTTGGACGCCGTGGCCACCGCGCGGTAGGGATTGATCCAGGCATGGAATTCCATGCCGCGCTTGCGCGTCTCGTCGATCGCGAACTGCAGCGGATCCCAGGCCGGACTGGGGGCGCGGCCCTGCTGATTGGTCAGGTAGTAGGACCAGGGTTCCAGCTCGCTCGGGTACATGGCGTCGGCCTGGCTGCGCACCTGCAGGAAGGCGGCGTTCATGCCGGTCGCTTTGTTGTGGTCCAGGATGGCCTTGAGCTTGGCCTGCTGCTGGGCCGGGGTGTCGAGACGGCTGGGCCAGTCCAGGCTGATATGGGTGCTGATCCACACGCCGCGCATCTCGCGCTTCGGCGCAGGGGTTTGGGCATCGGCGTGGGAAATGGAAGCGACGAGCATGGCGGCTGCCGCTGCAAGCAAAAGTTTTTTCATATTGTCTTTTTTTGCAGGTTGAGGTGAGCGCACCAGGGGAGCGCTGGCGGCGGTCCCCGGCGCCTCTCCACGCGCCGATGTGTTGCCATCCGCGAAACAGAGTACGCGCGAGCAATTTTGACAACCAATGAAATTCGGAACAGGCGGCATAACCGGGATGCATGAGAGCATCCCGGGCAAGGAAAACTGCTGGAGGCGGGGTTCAGTGCCGGATCGACAGGCCGATGGTGAAGGCGAAGTCGGGCGTGCGGCTGTTGAGTCCGCGCGACACCATCGCGTCCAGCTGCACATCCTTCGACAGGAGGTAGGCGGCGCCGACGTCGAAGCTGGCCTCGGTGCCGCCGTGCCGGCTGCTGGCGATGTGCGGCAGCGCCACTTCGACCAGTCCGCGCAGGCGCTCGCCAAAGCCCTTCGCCAGCACGATGCCGAACAGGCCGTAGCGATAGCGCCCCGCGCCCTCGTCGTCGCGTTCGACGCCGATTCCCGGCATGAGGCCGAGCGCCATCCCGTTCGGCAGCGACCACTCGCCGATCAGGCGCAGCGCGGGGCGCACGCCCTGGCCGCGAAAGGCGCGCGAGCCGCTGTCGAAGTCGGCCGAGGCCAGCAGGCCGACCGAGGGCCGGCCGGCGTCGGCATCGAGGAGGTGCCAGCCGAGGGCCAGGCTGGTGTCGCCATAGCCGGCATCGGTGGCGCGCCCGCCATCGAGCCGCAGATGGCGGTTCATCCGCCCCTCGGTCTCGACGCGCAGTTCGAGCGTGTCGGCGACGCCGATCCGCAGCACGGCGGGCGTGGACAGGACGCGCTCGCGCCCTGCCCCGTTGCGCTCGCGTTCGTACTGCAGGCCGGCTTCGACCTGGACGCGGCCCTTGCCCACGACCGTGCTCGACTCGACGAAGTCGGGCCGGCCGCTTTCGATGAGGTCCTGGGCGCCCCCCCCGGCCGCCCCCAGCGCCAGGGCGACGCCCGCAGCGACTGCGAGAATGGCGGATGAAGGCATGGCTGCACCATACCGCAAGCCCGCAAGCGGCGACGCACGGGCGAAAAAAATGCCGCTCAGCCATAACTGAGCGGCATTTTTACCAAACGGTAAAAATTACTGGTTGTGCAGGAAGGTCTTGAGCTTGTCCGAACGCGACGGCTGGCGCAGCTTGCTCATCGCCTTGGCTTCGATCTGGCGGATACGCTCGCGGGTGACGTCGAACTGCTTGCCCACTTCTTCCAGCGTGTGGTCGTTCGACATCTCGACGCCGTAGCGCATGCGCAGCACCTTGGCTTCGCGCGGGGTCAGCGAGTCCAGCACTTCCTTGATCACGTTGCGCATCGAGGCGTGCAGCGCGGCGTCCAGCGGCGCCAGGGTGGTGTTGTCCTCGATGAAGTCGCCCAGTTGCGAATCGCCGTCCTCGCCCATCGGGGTTTCCATCGAAATCGGTTCCTTCGCGATCTTCATGATCTCGCGAACCTTGTTCTCCGGCATTTCCATCTTGGCCGCCAGGGTCGGCAGGTCCGGCTCGCTGCCGGTTTCCTGCATGATCTGGCGCGAGATGCGGTTCATCTTGTTGATCGTCTCGATCATGTGCACCGGCACGCGGATGGTACGGGCCATGTCCGCGATCGAGCGCGTGATCGCCTGGCGGATCCACCAGGTCGCGTAGGTCGAGAATTTATAGCCGCGGCGGTACTCGAACTTGTCCACGGCCTTGAGCAGGCCGATGTTGCCTTCCTGGATCAGGTCGAGGAATTGCAGGCCGCGGTTGATGTATTTCTTGGCGATCGAGATCACCAGGCGCAGGTTGGCCACGGTCATTTCGCGCTTGGCCTGGCGGGCGCGCTTCTCGCCGGCCGCCATCTGCTTGTTGATGCGGCGCAGGTCGGCCAGCGGCAGCGCCACGCGCGCCTGCAGGTCGATCATGCGCTGCTGCAGCTCCTTGATCGCCGGCAGGTTACGGCTCAGCACCGCGCTGTACGGGTAGGCGCAGTCGACTTCGCGGTCGCCCCATGCGAGGTCGGTCTCGTTGCCCGGGAAGACCTTGATGAAGTGGGCGCGCGGCATGCCGCAGCGGTTCACGCAGATGTCCAGCACGGCGCGCTCGATCGAGCGTACTTCGTCCATCTGGCCGCGCAGGGTGTCGCACAGCTTCTCGACGATCTTGGCGGTGAAGCGGATACCCAGCAGCTCGTTCGAGATGATGGCCTGGGCTTCTTCGTACTCGTCCGAACCATAGCCGGTGGTCTTGAAGGCGTGGCCCATGCGGTCGAACTGCTTCTCGATCAGGGCGAACTTCTCCAGCGCGCTCTTGCGCAGCTGCGCCAGCTGCTCGGTCGAGTAGCCGGCCGCGCCGCCGCCGGCGGAGCCCTCTTCTTCCTCTTCCTCGACTTCGACCTCTTCTTCATCCTCGTCGTCGCCGGCGCGCGAGGGGGCGGCGGCCGGGGCCGGCGCAGGTGTGGAAATTGCGTTCAGGTCGACGAAGCCGTCCACCACGTCGTCGATCTTCATCTCGTCGCTGGCGATCTTGTGCGACAGCGCGATGATTTCCGAGATCGTGGTCGGGCAGGCCGAGATCGCCTGCACCATGTCCTTCAGGCCTTCCTCGATGCGCTTGGCGATTTCGATCTCGCCTTCGCGGGTGAGCAGCGACACCGCGCCCATCTCGCGCATGTACATGCGCACCGGGTCGGTGGTGCGGCCGAAGTCGGAGTCGACGGTCGACAGCGCGGTGGCGGCCGCGGCCTCCACTTCGTCGTCGCTGGTCGCGGTCGGCACGTTATCCGACAGCAGCATCATTTCGGCTTCCGGGGCGCGCTCGTAGATGGCGATGCCCATGTCGTTGAAGGTCGCGATGATGCCTTCGATCGCTTCCGGATCGACGATGTTTTCCGGCAGCTGGTCGTTGATCTGGGCATGGGTCAGGTAGCCGCGCTCCTTGCCCATGTTGATCAGGTTCTTGATCTGCTGGCGGCGCTTTTCCAGTTCCGCTTCCGAGAAGCCGCCGTCGCCGCCCAGCATGCCGGCCAGGCCCTTGGCCTTGCGCTCGCGCAGCTTGGAGGCGGCCTTCATTTCGGCGCGCTCGACCGCGTTCAGTGCCGCGACTTCGTCGTTCTCCGGCACGAACTCGCTCGGCTTGCGGCCGCGGCGGCCCGGGACCTTCACCTGCGGCAGCAGGTAGCCCGAGGTATCGATCGCGGCCAGCGCGGCGGCATCGGTGGTGGCGCTGACGGCGCCCACGGCGCTCGCCGGCACGGCCGGCGCCGGCAGTGCGTTGGCATCGGTACGGCGGGTGCGGGTGCGCACGACTTTCGGCGCGGCCTGGGCTTCCTCCACGGCTGGCGCGGCCGGCGCGGCGGGCGCCGGCGCCTCAGCCGCCGGGGCGGACGCGGCCTCGGCCTGCGGGGCTTCGGCAGCGGCGGCTTTCAGCGCGGCCAGCTTCGAGCCGCGCTTGCGCACGACCACGGTCGCGGCGCTGTTCGGCACCGCGGCCGTGTAGTCCTCGAAGACCGCCGGTTCGGCCGCGATCACGGCTTCGGCCGCCGCTTGCACAGGCGCGGCAGCCTCGGCAGCGGTCTCGAGCGCCGGCTCGAGGGCTTGCGGCGCGTCCAGCACGGCCTCGTTCGCCGCGGCTTCCAGTTCGGCCGGGGACTGCTGCGCTTCCAGCGCGGCCTTGGCCGAGGCCAGGCGCGAGCGGGTCTTCACCACCGTCACCTTGGCCGCCGCTTCCGTCTCGAGGAAGTAGGAGGTCGCGGTTTTCGGCACTGCCAGCTGTGCCGTAGCCTTGGCGGGCGCTTTCTTGGCGGTCAGTGTCAGTGTCTTGGCGGTGTTTTTCATAGTAAAACTCTCTCCAGTCGAGGCATGCGGCTGCCTGCGAATCAATGTCGGCGGGACCCTCGGTCGGGTCCGGTGTGGGTTTGGAAGCGGGATGGCCCTAGCTGAGGGCGGACACGCGGACTTCAAGCACGTTCTCCCCGGAGCGGCCTGCCCTCCTGGAGGAGTGGCGGCGGGCGGGCGGGAAGTGAACGGTCTTTAAAATCACGGTGTACATGTCGGAACGAAAAAAAGCCCGTCGGATGAAACGGGCTTGCATCTCATGTTCAGGGCAGAACAGAAGGAAGACGATATTATGCCGTATTGCAAGAATTGGTGACAATTGAAATATCCCATAATGGGTATCACCAAACTGAATATGTCACAGGTGCTTCGCCGGTCCTTCGGACCATCTGCGACGGCGCAAGCCGTGCGCAAGGCAAGGGGCGGATCATACACGATTTCACGCCAGCACGCCCGCCTGCCCGCATCGAATCTTCAATCAAATTCTCAAGATTAATGGAACAAGTACAATACGGCCCGCACTGGCAGTCGGGCGCCGTGCTATCCTTCGTTTTCCCGTTCTTACAATGAAGTCAATGAATACCACTACCGCTGCCGAGACCGTCGACACCACCGCTCCTGCCACGCCTGACACGCCGGATACGCCATCCGTGGACACGTCCACCCCGGCTTCCGCCCAGGACGGCGCCGCCGGCGACGCCCTCGGCGCAGCAGCACCTGCCGCCGCCAGCGCCGCCCCGGCCCAGGCCGCCCCGTCGGCCCCTTCGGCCCGCGCCCTGCTCAAGCAACTGCAGCAGCAATTTCCGGCCTTCCGCGACTGCCTGCCGCTGGCGATCGGCATCGACAAGCAACTGCTGGCGCAGATGCCCGACCTGAACCGCAAGGCCATGCGCGCCGCGCTCGGCATCCACACCGGCTCGATGCGCTACCTGCGCGCCATGGAAAAGGCCAAGCTTCGCTACAACCTCGACGGCAGCCCGGGCGCCGAGGTCACGGATACCCACCGCCAGCACGCCAAGGAACTATTGCAGGAACGCTTCAAGAAGGAAGCCGAGCGCAAGAAGGCCGAGCGCGACGCTGCCGCCGCCGAAGAGGCGAACCGCCAGCGCCAGGAAAAGCTCAACGCCCTCGCGGCCAAGTTCTCGCGCAACTGATGGCCGGGCCGAGCGTCGCAGATCCCGACGAGCTGCTGCCGCCCTACGAAGGCATTCGCCTGGCGGACGTGCGCATCGTGCGCACGCCCGTCGAGGCGGCCGCCGCGCTGGCGGCGCTGTCGCAGGCCGACGTGATCGGCTTCGACACCGAATCCAAGCCCACCTTCGCCAAGGGCGAGGTCTCGACCGGGCCGCACCTGGTGCAACTGGCCACCGACACGACCGCCTATCTGTTCCAGATCGGCAGCGCCGCCAGCGCGCAGACCGCGCTGGCAGTGCTCAAGCCCGTGCTCGAATCAAGCAGCATCCTGAAGGTCGGCTTCGGGCTGGGCGACGACCTGAAACGCCTGCGCAGCAAGCTCGGCATCGAGGCGCAAAAGGTGCTGGACCTGGCCACCGCCATGCGCCGGCGCGGCGAGCGCAACACGCTCGGCGCCAAGACCGCGGTGGCGCGCTTCTTCGGGCAGCGCCTGCAGAAATCGCGCCGCATCACCACCACCAACTGGGCCCTGCCTCAGCTGAGCGAAAAGCAGCTGCTGTACGCGGCCGACGACGCCCACGTGGCGCTGCGCCTGTACCGCCACTGGCTCGCCAATCCGCCCGCCGACGACACCAGGCCGCCGCCGCGGCGCGCTTCCTGACCTACAACAGCCCCTTCCGCGTTATCATGCCGGCATTGCTACTGCCGAGTTCGCCCATGAATCGACGCCGCATGCTGTTCGCAGTCCTGACCCTGTCCGCGAGCGCGCTCCAGGCCGCGCCGCAGGCCAGCCCGCCCGTCCAGGTGCCGGACACCCTGGCCCAGCGCCTGCTCGCCTGCGCCTCCTGCCATGCGCGCGTCGATGCGCGCGGCAATCCGGTGAACGACAGCTACTTCCCACGCATCAGCGGCAAGCCGGCCGGCTACCTGTACAACCAGTTGCTCAACTTCCGCGAAGGCCGGCGCCAGTACCCGCTCATGACCTACCTGGTGGACCACCTGCCCGACGCCTACCTGCGCGAGATCGCCGGCCATTTCGCGGCCCAAGCGCCCGCGGCGCATGCCGCCAGTCCCGGCGGCGCGCCGGCCCGGCTGCTCGAGCGCGGACGCCAGTTGGTGATGCAGGGCGACAGCGCGCGCCAACTGCCGGCCTGCGTCGCCTGTCACGGCCAGCGCCTGACCGGCGTCGAGCCCACCATTCCCGGCCTGCTCGGCCTGCCGCGCGACTACGTGAATGCGCAGTTCGGCGCCTGGCGCAACCAGGCGCGCCGCGCCCATGCGCCGGACTGCATGGCCGAGATCACCGCCAGGATGTCGCTGGAGGACGTGAACGCCGTCTCGCACTGGCTCGCGGCCCAGCCCGTCCCCGCCGACCCGCGCCCCGCGAGCTCGATCGCCCGTCCGCTGCCGCTGGCCTGCGGCAGCGCCCCGGAGGCGCCATGAGACGCTTTGTCCTGGTAATCGCGGCGCTCGCCGCCGCCGTCGTGGCGCTGGCCTGGCCGCGCGAAGAATTCGTCCCCTCGACCTCGCCCGCCGCCTGGGCCGGCACGCCCGAGAACATCGCGCGCGGCGCCTATCTCGCGCGCGCCGGCGACTGCGTGGCCTGCCATACGGCGCGCGGCGGTCCGGAATACGCGGGCGGGCGGGCGCTCGATACGCCCTTCGGCCGCCTGTACGGCCCCAACCTCACGCCGGACCCTGAGACCGGCATCGGCCATTGGAGCGCCGACGACTTCTGGAACGCCCTGCACAACGGCAAGTCGCGCGACGGCCGCCTGCTCTACCCGGCCTTCCCGTACACCAACTACACCCGGGTCTCGCGTACCGATTCGGACGCCATGTACGCCTACTTCCGCAGCCTGGCGCCGCAGCGCCGGCCGAACCAGCCGCACGAACTGGACTTCCCCTACGACCAGCAAGCCTTGCTGGCGGGATGGCGCCTGCTGTACTTCCGCCCGGCCGTGTTCACGCCGCAGCCGGCGCGCGGCGCCGAGTGGAACCGCGGCGCCTACCTGGTCGAGGGCCTCGGGCACTGCAGCGCCTGCCACAGCACCCGCAACCGGCTCGGGGCAAGCGGCGGCACGCTCTCGGGCGGCCTGATTCCGACCATCGGCTGGTACGCCCCCTCGCTCACCGCCAGCGGCGAAGCCGGCCTGGGCGACTGGGATCAGGACCACATCGTCGCCCTGCTCGGCACCGGCGTGTCGCCGCGCGGCACGGCCACCGGGCCGATGGCCGAAGTGGTGGCACGCAGCCTGCAGCACCTGAACGGCGCCGACCTGGGCGCGATGGCGACCTACCTGAAGTCGCTGCCCGCCACCGACAAGGCGCCCGGGGACAGCGGCGAGCGGCCGAGCGAGCCGCTGCTGGCCGAGGGCCGCCGCCTGTACGGCAAGTACTGCATGGATTGCCATGGCGCGGACGGCAAGGGCAAGGCCCCGGCCTATCCGCCGCTGGCCGGCAACCGCGCGGTGACGCTCACCCCGGCCGTGAACGCGATCCGGATGGTGCTGCACGGCGGCTTCCCGCCCGGCACCGCCGGCAATCCGCGCCCCTACGGCATGCCGCCCTACAGCCACGAGCTGGACGATGCCCAGGTGGCCGCCGTGCTGAGCTACGTGCGCGCCAGCTGGGGCAATGCGGCCGCGCCGGTGTCGGCGCCGGACGTCAACCGTTACCGCAGCGTGCCGCTGGACTAGGGAGCTCAGTCGGCCAGTTGCAGGCCGTTCGCGTCGCACCAGCTCTGCAGGGCGCCGCGGGTGGCTTGCGCGTGAAAGCGTTCCCAGGCCTCGCCCGCGCCGCGCGCTTCCAGCAGGCGGGCGAAGCCCTCGGTATCGCGGTCGCGGAACAGGTCGCGGACCGTGTCCTGGTCCCCGGCCAGGTGGGCGGCGGCGAAGCGAAGCACGAGTCCGTCTCCGATGCCGAGCGTGCCCGCCGGCGGCACCGCGACATAAGCGCCCTCGTCGCCGGAGGCCGATGGCGTCGGCGCCTCCTCGTCCATGTACTCGTCGTTGAGAAGGTGGATCATGCCGGTGTCGCGCGACACCAGGGCCGTGACCGTACCGCCGCCGTCTTCCACCATCATGGCGGCGCCTTCGAGTTCGTCCAGTTTGACTGTTGCCATGGCAAATCCTGTGCGCGTAGTCGGAAGGAGGCAGTATGAAGCGCCTGCCCGCGCCAGGCGCGCACGCTTGGCGCGGGCAGGCCCCGTTCGCGTGCCCGAGCCGCCCTGCGCGTCTGCTACACTGGTCCGTTCTTCAACCAGCATGTGCACCTGATTGACCCAGATCCCTTCCCCCGACGACCTGCCGCCCGTGCTTGCCGGTCCCATCCTGCGCCGCCTCGAGCCGGGCCGCCTGGTGCTATGGCTGGTCGGCAGCGCGCCGCTCGCGCTGAGCCTGGTGCTGGCGCCGGCCGGCGGCGCGCCCCGCCGCCTGGCGCTCGATGCAGGCCGCTGCCGGGTGATACGCGTCGGCCGCCACGCCTGCGTGCACCTGATCGACGTCGCGCTGCCCGAGCCGCTGCCGCAGGACACGCTGATCGAGTACGACCTGCTCCTCACGCAGGGCGACGGCCGGCAAGCCGGGATCGCGCAGTGGGCGCCGCACCTGGTGCACGAAGGCAGGGCGCGGCCGAACCTGGTGCTGCGCAGCCGCAGCGACAATATCCTGTTCGGCTCCTGCCGCAAGCCGCACCATCCGGCCCGCGACGGCCTGGCGCGCGCCGACGCCGTGCTGGCCGGGCAGCTCGGCCGGGCCGACCAGCGGCCCGCCATGCTCATGCTGTGCGGCGACCAGGTATATGCCGACGACGTGGCGGGGCCGACGCTGGCGGCGATCCACGCGCTGATCCGGCGCCTGGGCCTGTATGGCGAATCGCTGGAAGGCGCGGTGGTGGAAGACAGCGAAGCCTTGTACCGCCACCCGGCCGGCTACTACCGGCGCGAAGAACTGCTGCCCGCGTTCAAGTCCAACGACGCCCTGCGCGACCGCTTCTTCGGCGGCAAGGAAAAGCCCATCTTCACCACGGCCAATGCGCACAACCACCTGGTCACGCTGGCCGAGGTGGTGGCCATGTACCTGCTGGTCTGGTCGCCCGTGCCGTGGGAACTGGTGGCCGATGCGCCCGCGCCCCCGCTCGCGCCCAGGCATGCCGAGCGCTGGCGGCGCGAGTCGAGCCGGCTGGAGGGCTTCCGGCGCGACCTGCCGCAGGCCGCGCGGCTGCTGGCGCACGTACAGACCCTGATGATCTTCGACGACCACGACATCACCGACGACTGGAACCTGTCGGCCAAGTGGGAGGCCACCGCCTACGGGCACCCGTTCTCGCGCCGCATCGTGGGCAATGCGCTGATCGCCTACATGCTGTGCCAGGGCTGGGGCAACCGCCCCGAGGTGTTCGCGGCGGCGCTGGACGAGATGGACCTGCTGGCCGCCACGGCCGAGCTAGACGGGCGGCTGGACGCGCCACGGCAGGACGCGTTGATTCGACGCCTGCTGGCGTTCCGCCAGTGGGACTTCGTGCTGCGCACGACGCCCACGATCATCGTGCTCGACACCCGCACCCGGCGCTGGCGCAACCGGCGCCGGCCCGGCCATCCCTCCGGCCTGATGGATTGGGAATCGCTGACCGAGCTGCAGCACGAACTGCTCGACGAAACGGCCGCCGTCATCGTCTCGCCGACGCCCATGTTCGGGGTCAAGCTGATCGAGGTGGTGCAAGGGGTCGCCACCTTTCTGGGTGCGGCCCTGACCGTCGACGCCGAGAACTGGATGGCGCACCGCGGCGCGGCCAGCAGCATGCTGAACATCTTCCGCCATTCACGCACCCCCGGCAATTACGTGGTCCTGTCGGGCGACGTGCACTATTCGTTCGCCTACGATATAGAACTGCGCGAAGTGCACGAGCCGGAGCGCGCGCCGCATGTCTGGCAGATCACCAGCAGCGGCATCAAGAACGAATTCCCGCGCCGCCTGCTCGACTGGCTCGACCGCCTCAATCGCTGGCTGTACGCGCCGCGCTCGCCGCTGAACTGGTTCACCCAGCGCCGCGACCTTGCCCTCACGCCCTACCTGCCCGACCGGCGCCAGCATGGCGAGCGCGTCTGGAACGGCGCCGGGATCGGCCAGGTGTGGCTCGACGCGCAAGGGCGGCCGCTGCGCATCCTGCAGCACAATGCGGACGGCGGGCCCGCGACCCGGTTCCTGGCGCCGGGCCAGGATGCATCCCCCGGGCCGGCTGCCGGACAGGCTTCGGGAATGCCTTGACGCATGCGTGGCGGCGGCCACGCGTCGTCAATCGAGCTGCGACTCCACATCGCGCGGATCGGTCAGGCTGATCGCTCCCTTGGCGATATACAGCACGGCCAGGATACCGGCGATATCGCCGGCGACCATCGCCGTGAGCGCGGTCCAGTCCACCATGCCGGTCTGGGCCCACATGAACGCATGGTGCAAGGCGGGACTCATGACTCCGCATAAGAGCCCGGTAAACAGGAGCCGTCCGGCAGTCAGGTTCCTGAGGCGCGGCCCCAGGTCGAACCAGTGCTTGGCGAACAGATAGGCAAGATACGGGCCGCCCGCGCCGGCGATGGCGCCATACACGGCGCGCGCCTCGTCCGCGAAGGCGAAATGCTGGAAGTTGAGGTAGAAACCCGCCAGCAGCAGGCCGACGAAGCCGGCGAAGCCGAACAGGAGCGTGGCCAGCAGACGGATGCCGGCCGGAAGAAATATCCAGTTGACCCCGCTGCTATGCTCGAACCCGATGAACAGGAGCTCGTTGATCCAGTTCAGGCCGAGAAAGGCGATGACCGTGATGCCGACATGGCCGAGCTGCTTGACGACGCTCTGTTTCGGGTGAGGCATGATGTCTGGCGGCGGGAATCCGGGTTGCGGCAAGGGCCTGCATTGTATCCGTAGACATCGGTACTCCGCTCACCCATGCCGCATGAAACGCGACATGGGCAAGCGGCAGGCTGCGCGCGGCCGGCTACCGGTTCGGCACCACCCGCCACACGGTATTGGCCAGGTCGTCCGCGACGATCAGCGCTCCGCGCGGATCGACGGTGACGCCGACCGGCCGCCCGCGGGTCTTGCCGTCGGCGTCGCGAAAGCCCGTCACGAACTCGATCGGCTTGCCGGATGGACGTCCGTTACTGAACGGCACGAAGATCACCTTGTAGCCGACCGGATCGGCGCGGTTCCAGCTGCCGTGCTCGCCCACGAAGACGCCGTCGGCATAGGCCTGGCCCATCGCCGGCAGCGAGAACGCCAGGCCGAGCGCGGCGACGTGCGCGCCCAGGCTGTAGTCGGGCTTGACGGCGGCGGCGACCTTCTCCGGGTCGCCCGGCTTGACCCGGGTGTCGACGTTCTGGCCCCAGTAGCTGTAGGGCCAGCCATAGAAAGCGCCCTCGCGCACCGAGGTCAGGTAGTCCGGCACCAGGTCGGGCCCGATCTCGTCGCGTTCGTTGACCACCGCCCACAGCTGTCCGCTGCCGGGCTGGATCGCCAGGGCGGTGGGGTTGCGCAGGCCGGTCGCATACGGCTTGTGCGCGCCCGTCGCGGCATCGACCTGCCACACCATGGCACGGTCGACTTCGGCTTCCATGCCGCGTTCGGTGATGTTGCTGTTCGAGCCGATGCCCACGTACAGGAAGCGCCCGTCGGGGCTGATCGTGAGCGCCTTGGTCCAGTGGTGGTTGATCTCGGAAGGCAGCTTGGCGACGCTGACCGGCGGGCCGGCGGCCTGGGTCTGGCCCTCGGTATAGTCGAAGCGCACCAGTTCGTCCTGGTTGGCGACGTAGAGCTTGTTGTCGAAGAAGGCCAGCCCATACGGGGCGTTGAGCTTGTCGGCGAACACGGTCTTGAGTTCGTACACGCCGTCGCCATCGGCATCGCGCAGCAGGGTCAGGCGATTGCCGCCCTTGACCGAGGTATTGCCCTTGGCCTTGATATAGCTGGCGATCACGTCCTTGGGCTTGAGCTTGGCCGCGTTGCCGCCCCGCCCTTCCGCCACCAGGATGTCGCCGTTGGGCAGCACCAGGGTCTGGCGCGGAATCCGCAGGTCGGTGGCGATCGCGCTAACGGTGAAGCCCTGCGGGACCGTCGGCTTCTGCTTGCCCCATTCCGTAGGCTCGGCGATCTTCATGTCGGGCAACAAGCCGCGTTCCGGCGCGGGCAGGCGCGGATCCGCGCCGTAGGCCAACTCGCCGCCTTCCTTGCTGCAGGCGCCCAGCAGCAGCGCCACGCCCAGGCATGCCAGGGTAGAGGAGCGTTTCATTGCACACCTCCCGCACGCGCACCGCGCTGTGAACCGAGCCCCAGCCACGCGGCGGCGCAGCTGAGCACGGTGACGACGATCGACATGACCAGGCCGGACGGCATCGTGGCCCAGGCGTCCTTGGCATGGATGAAGGCATTGATCAGTCCGAGCACCCAGGTCGCCAGCAGGACCAGGAAGTAGAGCGTCGGACGCCCGGCCTTGCGCTTGGCAGTGAGCAGCGACACGAGCGCGAACAGGAGGGCGATCCCGGAGAGCAGGAGCGCGCCGGCGATCAGCCAGGAGGCGAAATTGCTCCACTGGATCTGGTAGGTCTGGTAATACGCGATATCGCTCAGCAAGGCGCCGAGGAACAGGGGGACGGCGCCGGCAAGCAGGACGGTATGCAACAGGCCCGGCGGGCTCCGGTAGGTCGTATCGACCGTGGCTTGAGAAGACATGGCGGATCCTTCGTGGGTTGGATTGGCCCGATCTTAGCGATAATGCAAAGCGCATGGCGCATTGTTGAGCCTTGTGACAATCCGCGACTTTCCCGGGGCCTTGTTCTGGTAGCGTCGACGCACACGATCCCACCAGAAGGAGAGCCGGTCTCATGCTGAAAAACCTGGTACGCAGCGCCTTCCTTTGCACGCTATTCACGGCGCCGGTGGCGCTTGTCCAGGCCGATCCCCCTGCCGCCATGAGCGAGCACGACCTCGACACCGGTTCCCGGATCAAGCTGCAGGCCCTGAGCGCGCTGCAGGTGGAGAGCCTCGCACTGACCGCCAGGGTGTGGGGCTTCCTGAAGTATCACCATCCCGCGGTGACCAGCGGCGCGCGCCAGTGGGACCTCGATCTGCTGGGCGTCCTTCCCGCGATCCTGGCGGCAGGCTCCCGCGACGAGGCGCAGGCCCTGCTGCAACGCTGGATCGGCACGCTCGGCCCGGTTGCCGATTGCAATCCCTGCGCGAGCCTGGACCGGCAAGCCTATCAACTGCTGCCGAACCTGAAGTGGCTGGACGACACCCGCCTGCTGGGCCCGGCGCTGCGCGAGGATCTGCACCGGATCCACCGCAATCGCAGCCCCGGCACGCAGCACTACGTCCGGCTCGCGCCCGGCGTCCAGAATCCGGTCTTCGACCGGGAGCTTGAATACAAGGAGCTGCGCTTCCCGGACGCCGGCTTCCAGCTCCTTTCCCTGTTCCGGCTCTGGAACATCGTCGAATACTGGGCGCCCTACCGCGACCGGATCGACGAGGATTGGGACAAGGTATTGCGCGAGTCGATTGCGCCGGTGGCGCTGGCACAGGATCGCGCCAGCCATGAACTGGCGATGCTCGCGCTGGTCGCGCGCATCCACGATACCCATACCAACCTGTGGAGCTCGCTCCACGTGCGGCCTCCACGGGGGCAGTGCCAGCTTCCGGTCCGGGTCCGCTTCGTCGAAGGGCGCGCCACGGTCAGCGCCTACCTGGGCGAGGACGCCGCCGCGGCAACGGGGCTGAAGACCGGCGACACCATCGAATCGATCGGCGGACTTCCCGTCGACACCCTGCTGCAGTCCTGGAAACCGTACTTCGCGGCGTCCAACGAACCGACCCGCCTGCGCGACATGGCGGCGGTCCTGACCAAGGGCGAGTGCGGCCCGGTGCAGCTCGCGGCGCGGCAAGGCGGTGCGCTGCGCGAGATGCGCCTCGCGCGGGTGCCGCGCAAGGACCTGAAGCTCCCCACCACCAACGACCGGGCGGGCGAAACCTTCCAGCTGCTCGGCGAGGACGTCGCCTACCTCAAGCTCTCGTCCATCAAGAGCGCCGACATCCCGGGCTACATGGCGCGCGCGGCGCATACCCGGGGCCTGATCGTCGACATCCGCAACTACCCGTCGGATTTCGTACCCTTCGCCCTGGGCCAGTATTTCGTCGACAAGCCGACCCCATTCGTGCGCTTCACGGTCGGCGACCTGAGTAATCCGGGCGGCTTCAGATGGGGCAAGGAACTGTCGCTGTATCCGCAGGCGGCGCGCTACACCGGCAAGCTGATGATCCTGGTCGACGACATTTCCCAGAGCCAGTCCGAATACACGGCCATGGCCTTGCGCGCCGGGCCGCGCGCCAAAGTCATCGGCAGCACCACGGCGGGCGCCGACGGCAACGCGTCCTGGATCCCCCTGCCGGGCGGCTTGCGCACCATGATCAGCGGCATCGGCGTCTTCTATCCGGACAAGCGCCCCACCCAGCGGATCGGCATCGTTCCCGATATCGACGTGAAGCCGACGATCGAAGGCATCCGCGCCGGCCGCGACGAGGTGCTGGAAGCGGCCGTCGCGGAAATCCGGCGCGACTGAGCGAGGGCATCCCCAGCATGAAGGCAAGCCTGCAATCGTACCTGCCGATGCCCGCCAAAGGGTAGCAGTGATTGTAGCAATCAGGAAATTACAATACCATCCAGAAAGTGGCCGCGTGCCGTTCTCTATTGTAAGGATCCGATTGCATGAAGATGTCTCCCCTGCCCCTCCTGCTGGCCGCGTGCTTCGCCTCGAGCGCCATGCTCCCCGCACAGGCCGCCAAGCCGGCCGTTGCCAGCCAGGCGGCCGGCCTGAAGGTGGACTACCAGAAGTTCACTTTGCCCAACGGCCTGGACGTGATCTTCCACATCGACCGCTCCGATCCGGTGGTGGCCGTGAACCTGACGGCGCACGTGGGCTCGGCCCGTGAAAAGGCCGGCCGCACCGGCTTTGCCCACCTGTTCGAGCACCTGCTGTTCCTGGAATCGGAAAACCTCGGCAAGGGCGGCCTGGACAAGATGAGCGCGCGCATCGGCGGCTCCGGCGCCAACGGCTCGACCTCGCAGGACCGCACCAACTACCTGCAGACGGTGCCCAAGGATGCGCTGGAAAAGATGATCTGGGCCGAGGCGGACAAGCTGGGCTGGTTCATCAACACCGTCACCGATCCGGTGCTGGCCAAGGAAAAGCAGGTCGTCAAGAACGAGAAGCGCCAGGGCGTGGACAACGCGCCCTACGGCCACACCCGCTACGTGATCAACAAGGCCCTGTACCCGCTTGATCACCCGTACAACTGGCAGGTCATCGGTTCGCTCGACGACCTGCAGAACGCCACCCTCGACGACGTCAAGGAATTCTTCCGCCTGTGGTACGTGCCGAACAACGTGACCCTGGTGATCGCGGGCGACTTCGATCCTGCCCAGGCGCGCAAATGGGTCGAGAAGTATTTTTCCGAGATCAAGCGCGGCGCGCCGGTCGAGGCCATGGCCAAGCGTCCCGGCGTGGTCAAGCAGACCGTCAAGCTGGCCCACGAAGACAACTTCGCCAAGCTGCCCGAGCTGACCATGGCCTGGCCGACAGTGGAAGACCTGCATCCGGATTCGTACGCGCTCGAAGTGCTGGCCGAATACCTGTCGCAGACCAAGCGCGCGCCTTTCTACCAGGTGGTGGTGGAAGACGCCAAGCTGGCCCCGAGCGTCCAGTCGAGCAACCAGACCGGCGAACTGGCGGGCCAGTTCATGCTGCGCGTGCGCGCCTTCGAGGGCAAGCCCCTGGACCAGGTGGCCGGCGCGGTGGAACGGGCCTTCGCCAAGTTCGAACGCGAAGGCATTTCCGAGCGCGACCTGAACCGCATCAAGGCCGGCCTCGAGACCCGCTTCTACAACTCGGTATCCAGCGTGCTCGGCAAGTCCGCCCTGCTGGCCGAGTACAACTACCTGACCGGCAACCCGGGCTATGTCGAGGAAAGCGTGCGCAAGACCCTGGCCGTCACCAGCGCCGACGTGCGCCGCGTGTACGACACCTATATCAAGGGCAAGCCCTATGTCGCCACCAGCTTCGTCCCGAAAGGCAAGCTGGAACTGGCCCTGAGCGGCTCCAGCAAGGCCGACGTGGTCGAGGAACAGGTCGTGCAGGGCGCCGAGGGCGCGGTCGACCCGAGCGAGAACGCCGAGTACACCCGCACCCCGTCCAGTTTTGACCGCAGCAAGGAACCGCCCTACGGCGCGGCCCCGAGCGTGAAGGTGCCGCAAGTCTGGGACAGCAAGCTGGCCAACGGCATGCGCGTCTACGGCATCGAGAACAAGGAAGTGCCGCTGGTGCAGTTCGACATCGCGATCGACGGTGGCCTGCTGCTCGACGATCCCGACAAGGTGGGCGTGGCCAACCTGATGGCGCGCATGATGACGCAGGGCACCGCGCGCAGGACCCCGCAGGAACTGGAAGAAGCGATCCAGCAGCTGGGCGCGAGCATCAACGTCTTCGCCCGTCCTGAAGACGTGCGCGTCAGCGTCACCACCCTGGCCCGCAACTACGCGGCGACGGTGGCACTGGTGCAGGAGATCCTGCTCGAGCCGCGCTGGGACGAGAAGGAATTCGCCCTCGTCAAGCAAAGCGTGCTGAGCCAGATCCGCCAGCAGGAAGCCGACCCGAACGCGCTGGCGAGCAGCAATTTCAACAAGCTCATCTACGGCAAGGACGACATCCGTTCGCGCAACATCCTCGGCACGAGCGCGAGCGTGAACGCCATCACCATCGAAGACCTGAAGGCCTACTACCAGGCCAAGCTGTCGCCCTCGAACGCGCGCATGCACGTGATCGGGGCCCTGCCGAAGGACGCCGTGGCGCGCCCCCTGGCGGTGCTGGGCCGCGCGTGGAAGGCCAAGCCGGTGGCGCTGCCGGCGCCGGGCGCAGGGAGCACCCAGGCCGGCGGAAAGGTCTATTTCGTCGACGTGCCGGACGCCAAGCAGTCGGTGCTGCACATCGGCTACCGCGCGCTGGCGGCGACCGATCCGGACTACTACCCGGCGAGCGTGGCCAACTACATCCTGGGCGGCGGCGGCTTCGCCTCGCGCCTGACCCAGGAACTGCGTGAAGGCAAGGGCTACACCTACGGCATCCGCTCGAGCTTCGCCGGCAGCAAGAGCGCCGGCCCCTTCATCATCGCCAGCGGCGTGCGCAGCAATGTCACGCTCGAGTCGGCCCAACTGGTCAAGCAGATCCTGCAGGACTACGCGCCGACCTATTCGGCAGCCGACCTGGAGACCACCAGGAACTTCCTGGTCAAGAGCAATGCGCGTGCCTTCGAAACCGCGGCCGCCAAGCTCGACATGCTCGACAACATCAGCAAGTACGGCTGGCGCGCCGACTACGTCAAGGAACGCGAGCGCATCGTCAAGTCGATGACGCTGCCGCAGGTGCAAAGCCTGGCGCAGAAGTACCTGGATCCGTCCAAGATGGTGTGGCTGGTGGTCGGCGACGCCAAGACCCAGCTGCCGCGCATGAAGGAGCTCGGCTTCGACGAGCCGGTGCTGATCCCGCGTTAAGCTCGTGCAGGGTGGTCGGCTTGGCCGCAAGCGCAGCGCCCCATCGCCGCCGCCCTGCAGTATCAGGAAGCTTGTCTTGCGCGGAGTGGAAATCCGCGCATTTTCGACCATGGATTTTCGCTAGTCTTGCACGGATCGTCACGCAGTACCTACCCCATCCTCTCCAGGGAAACCCACATGAACCAGCTCCGCTGCTTCGCACTGATCGGCGTATTCTGGCACGTCGCGGCGGCGGCGCAGCAGCCGTTCCCGGTATCAGCCGCAAGATTGGCTGACATATCGGCTGATATCCGGCTGTCCCGCGTCGCCGACGACACCTGGCGCGCCGATTACGTGTTTTCGGCCCCTGTGAGCGCGCTGACGATGGATGCGGCCGGCGATTTCCGGCGCGATGCGTGGACGATTCTTTCGCCAGGAATCGTGCTTGCGAACGATGCGGCGACCAACACCGACGTCGTGTCGATGGGCGGGCGGCCATTCCAGCGATTCAGCGTGGAGATCAAGAGCTACGACGTCGCAATCCCAAAGGCATATATCGCCGTCGACCGCTTCTCGGACGGCGGGCGCCTGTTCTACCTGGGCTTTCTCGGCGGCGCGGTCGCATCCGGCGCAGGCAGCCGGCCATTGACCACCCACATCGTGCTGGCCGGCCGCCCCGGCGAGACGGCGCTCGCGCCGCCGCAGCCGCGTACAGGGGCGCCTGGCGCCTATGCCTATTTCGGCGCGCGGCAGCCGACTCCGGCGGGCGCGGCCAGCGCCATCTTCGACCCAGCCGTTCCGGCATGGGTGAAGGAGGCAATGCTCGATACCACGGCAAGAATCTCGCGCTATTACGGACAGGCCTACGGGCGGGTGCCGACCCCGCCGCTCGTCATGATGGTGACGATGGGCGACCGTAGCGCACCCGGCCTGTCGATGAAGGGGGGCGCGGTCGGCTCCCAGATCGCCTACCGTCTCGGCGGCGAACAGTTCCTGGCCGATCACCCAGCCAAACGCGCCTACATCGCGCAGCAGGTGGCGCATGAGATGGCCCACGTGTGGCAACAGCAGGTGGCGCGCGGCGGCGTGGGCGAGGAAGCGCCCTGGGTGCATGAGGGCGGCGCCGAGGCGATGGCGCATGACGCACTCCTGAAGACGCAGGTGTGGACCGCGGCCGACGGCGCTGCGTTCGTCGCGCGCAGCCTGAAGCGCTGTACCGATGAAGGCGGCAGCTTCGACTCCTATGACGGCATCTACGCCTGCGGTTTCAGGCAGTTTCATGCAACCGGGCTCGATACGGCGCAGCTGTGGCGGACAATGATGCGCCTGACCGAGCAGACCGGAGAACCGTATTCGCCCCACATGGTCGAGCACGCCGGGAAGGAGGTCCGGCAAGGAGCCGCGAGCACGCAACCCCGGGCCGACTGACAGCCTGGCCAGTATTGCCCGGTGTGCCCGCTACACCATGTCCGCGAAGCCCACCCGGTCGGTAGTGGCATTGCGCGCATCCTCCACCCGCACCTTGTGCGAGGCCAGCAGCCCTTCGAGCGATGCATTCATGGTGTGGCAGCCCGGATCGCGCCCGGTGTTCATGTGGGCGCGGATCGCCCCGACGTCGCCGGTTTCCAGCATCCGCACCACGGCCGCGCTGGGCGTGAGGCATTCGGTGGCCAGGTGGTAGCGGTTGCCCTCCCTCGACGGCAGCAGGGCCTGGCACAGCACGCCGCGCAGGGCGTGCGCCAGGGCCTGGGCCTGGGCTTCCGAATTGCCGAGCAGGCGCAGCATCTTCTGCAGGCCCAGTTCGGTGGAGCGCGCATGCAGGGTGGCCAGCACCAGCGGACCGGATTCGGCCAGGGCCAGGGCTTCCTGCGCCGTCTCGGCGTCGCGGATCTCGCCGATCACGATCACGTCCGGCCGTTCGCGCAGGGCGTCCAGCGCGCCCAGGTAGTAGCTGGCCACGTCGGCGTCCTCGCCCACTTCGCGCTGGGTGATGATGCACTTGCGCTGCGGGATCAGGGTCTCGACCGGGTCTTCGATGGTGATGATGTGGCCCGAGCGCTGCTTGTTGATCTCGTCGATCATCGAGGCGATCGTGGTCGATTTGCCCTGGCAGGTATCGCCGATGATCAACACGAGACCGCTATTCAAACGGGCGAACTCCTGCTCGTGCGGCCACAGGCCAAGCTCCGACAGCGCCAGCGGCTCCTTGGGGAAGCGCCGGATCACGCAGCCCAGGCGCTTCTTGCCCTGGAAGCTGAAGCAGTTGGCGCGGATGCGCGCCGTGTGCAGGTCGATCGAGCGATCGAAGGCGCGCACCGCGATGCGCTCGGCCCAGTTCGGCTCGATGACGTCGAAGAACTCCTCCAGCTCTTCCTTGGTGATGGGCGAATCCGTCACCGCCACCAGGCCCTTGGGCTGGCGCAGCATCAGCGGACTGTTCTGGTGAATGATGATGTCCGAGAACACCAGGCGCGAATTCAGCAGGTGCAGGATCTGCTCGACCAGGGTACCGAAGACCGGATGGTCTTCGTTCTCGATGTAGGACAGGGTGGGTATCTGCGAGGACTGGTGGTATTCCATCGGGCCGGCACATGGTAAAAGTTAAACAGTGCCGACCATTATAGAACCATGCTTATCCGAAAGATTGCAAATCTGAAATAAAAATGTTCCGTGTGCTACCAGCTTGCAACGCTAGGCGAACAGGTGCTTGTATTGCGCCTGGTAATACCAGTCGACCAGCTTGTCCGGCCGCACCGGCTTGCTGATGAAGAAGCCCTGCCCCAGGTCGCAGCCGATGTCCGCCAGCAGCTTGATGCCGGCCTGCGATTCGATGCCTTCGGCGATCACGGTCATGCCCAGCTTCTTGCCGAGCGCGATGACGGTCTCGGCGATGGCCAGCGAGCGCGGGTCGGTATCGATGTTGTGGATGAAGGACTTGTCGATCTTCAGCTTGTTGATCGGGAACTGGGACAGGTAGCTCAGGCTGGAATAGCCGGTGCCGAAATCGTCCAGCGCGATGCTGACGCCGTCATTCTTGAGCCGTTCCAGCATCTTCGCGGCATCTTCCACGTCGTTCATCACGGCGCTCTCGGTCACCTCGAACTCGATGCAGGACGGATTGATGCCGCTGCGGCGGATGATGGCGGCGGCGCGCTCGCTGAAGTTCTTCTCGCGGAATTGCACCGCCGAGACGTTCACGGCCATGCGGATGGCCGGCAACCCCAGGTTGCGCCATTTTTCGTGTTGGCGGCAGGCCTCCTGCAGCACCCAGTCGCCCAGCACGGTGATCAGGCCGGTGCGCTCGGCGGCGGCGATGAAGCGCTCCTGCGCGCCGGGCGAGGTGGCGCCGTTGCGCCAGCGCAGCAGCGCCTCCACGCCGACGAAACGCCGGTGCACCAGGTCGATGAAGGGTTGGTAGACCAGCTCGAAGTCGCTGTCGGCGATGCTGTGGCGCAGGCGCTGTTCGAGGTCGAAGGTCTGGCGCGCATGCAGGTAGATCTCCTGGGTGAAGAACTGGCAGCGGTTGCGGCCGGCATTCTTGGCATGGTACATGGCGGCATCGGCATGGCGGATCAGCGTGTCGAGCTCGTCGCCGTCTTCCGGATAGATGCTGATGCCGATGCTGGGCGAGGTCTTGAGGTCGAGCGTGTCGATCCGGTAGGGTTCGCGCAGCGCATGCAGCAGCTGGGTGGCCATGTGCAGCACCGCGTCGTCGGTACGGATGTCGGCGAGGATGGCGACGAATTCGTCGCCGCCCAGCCGGCCGACCAGGTCGTTGCCGCGCAGGTTGGACTTCAGGCGCTGCCCGACCTGCTGCAGCATGCGGTCGCCGATCGTGTGCCCGTAGGTGTCGTTGATCGGCTTGAAGCGGTCGAGGTCGAAGAACAGGATGGCGATCCGGTCGCCGTGGCGCTTGGCCGAGGCCAGCAGCTGCGCGCCCAGCTCGTAGACCAGCGCCCGGTTCGGCAGGCCGGTGAGCGGATCGTGGCGGGCCGCATGCAGCACCCGCCGCTCCGCTTCGCGCCGTTCGCTGATGTCGGCGATATGGCTGACCACCAGCCGCCCACCCGGCACGTCGGCCAGCGCCAGGCTGGCTTCGGCCGGGAACAGGCTGCCGTCCCTGCGGCGGCATTCGATATCCTGGATCTCGCCGACCGGTCCCGCCGGGGCGGCCTCGAACAGGTTGTCGAGGCCGCCGCCCCTGAGCTGGCGCAGGCCGTTTACGACCAGCACCTCGTAGGACTGGCCGATCAGTTCCTGCGGCGCGAAGTCGAACAGGCGCGCCACCGAGGCGCTGGCGAACTGGATCCTGCCGTCCTGGCCGATGCCGAGGATGGCGTGGACCGAGGCCCCGAGCAGGGCGCGCAGGGTGTGTTCCCTACCCTGCAGGTCGGACAGGTAGGCGTGCGCCTTGCGCTCGGAACGTTCCAGCACGGCGGCCATGCCGCAGGTAAACAGGCAGACCATGCCCAGCACCAGGATGGCGCCCACATCCTCCGGACGCGCGACGATCAGGGTGAATTCCGGCGCCACCAGCAAGGGGGACAGCAGCAGCGCCGACACCGACGCCAGCAGCGCGGGCCGCCATCCGCCCAGGATGGCGCTGGCCATGACCGGCAGGTACAGCAAGTCGAGCGGGGCACGCTGGCCGAACAGGTGGCGTCCCCGGTACTGGATGACTGCGCACAGCGCCACGAGGAGCAGCGTGAGGGCGTACGGGTGTCCGACCTTCCGCCGGTCAAGGCCCTTGCTTGCGAACATGACGCTCCCCTGTGTGACGGCCAAGCGCCTATCTTACGCTGTCGGCGTCAATACGCCAGCAAGGGAATCCGGCGTGTGCGCGGGCTTCCTAGTGGCGCAGGCCGGCCAGGATGCGATCGCCAAACAGGGTCACGGCGACGCCCAGCGCGACGATGCACGCGCCCAGCACCCGCACGCCCGACACCTTGCGCATCGCCATGTTGATCAGCCCGAAGTGGTCGATCGCCATCGAGGTGATCAACTGGCCGGCGATCACCAGCACGATCAGGCTCAACAGGCCGATGCGCGGCGCCAGGAACACCGTGCCGAACACGAAAGCCGCGCCCAGGAAGCCGCCCGCGAACTTCCAGAGCGGCTGGCCCGCCAGGGACGCGAAGGTGGGCCCCAGACCGCCGCGCGAGAGCGCGACCCCGGCAAGCACGATGGTGCCGCAGGCAAAGGAAACCAGGGCGGCGACCACCGAGTTGGCGCCGATCGATGCGGCCAGCTGGGTATTCACGGCCGCCTGGATCGACATGGCCATGCCGACGCAGAAGGCCATCAACAGGAAAATCAGGTTCATTGCTCCCTCCACCGGATGCGAACCGGGGCAAAAAGCGCACGATTCTAGTGCAATCCCGGCGTTCGTGATAGTCATGCACGCTGCATCGTGCGCGGCGGCCTGTCCCGGCCAGGCGCATTCTGGACGCGGGACCGTGCAATTCGTCGCATCCGGCATGCGCCGGGCCCGGCCATTGCCTAGGATGAGGGCATCGACCAACGCTTCAACAGGAGACAAGCATGAGCAAGACCTCTTCCCGCCCGGCCGGCGCCCTGCGCGCCGCAATGCTTTCCACCCTGGTGGCCGCCGCCCTCGCCGCA
The DNA here is from genome assembly GCF_046293535.1 of Massilia sp. Classification (NCBI taxonomy): domain Bacteria; kingdom Pseudomonadati; phylum Pseudomonadota; class Betaproteobacteria; order Burkholderiales; family Oxalobacteraceae; genus Massilia; species Massilia sp. The sequence goes on from NZ_JBKBOV010000020.1 coordinate 33,540, forward strand.
GGCCTGGCCACCACGGCCGCCCCGTCCGTCGCCGCCAGCTGGGCCTTCGGCGGCGAGCGCGTCGAGGGCAACGGCAGCATCAAGCGCCAGGCCCGCCAGGTCTCGCATTTCACCGGACTGGCCCTCGAAGTGCCGGGCAAGCTCGAGCTGCGCATGGGCGACAGCGAAGGCGTCACGATCGAAACCGACGACAACCTGCTGCCCCTGGTCGAGACCGTGGTGGAGAACGGCACCCTGAAGATCCGCCCGGCCAAGCGCAACCTGAACCTGCGCACCAAAAACCTGAAGATCGTCGTCAACGCACGCCAGATCGAGCGCCTGGCGCTGGGCGGCTCGGGCTCGGTGGATGCCGACGTGCTGCGCGCGCCGCGCCTGAACATCGACCTGGGCGGCTCCGGCGAAATCAATGTGCGCCAGCTGGACAGCGATGCGGTCTCGGTCACGCTGGGCGGCAGCGGCGACTTCAAGGCCGGTGCCGGCCAGGCGCGCAAGTTGTCGGTATCGATCGGCGGCTCGGGCACGGTGGACATGGGCCGGGTGCAGGCCGACAACGCCAGCATCAGCGTGGCGGGTTCGGGAGAAGCGACGGTGTGGGCGCGCCACGAGCTGAGCATGACCATCGCCGGCTCGGGCGACGTCAATTACTACGGCGATCCGCGCGTCAGCAAGTCGATCGTGGGCTCGGGGGATGCGCGCCGGATCGCCGCGGCGCCGCGCTGATCCCTTGGCGCCGGTCGGCCGGCCATGCCGGCCGGCCGGGAACATCAATGCCCGGCGTGGGCGCTGTGCGCCAGGGGGCGCACCGGCACGTTCACCTTCACGTCCTGGCGCTTGCCCGCCGCATCCTGTACCTGCAGGGTCAGCTCGACGCTCTCCCCTTCCTTCACCTGGCGCTTCAGGTCCATCAGCATGATGTGGTAGCCGCCGCTGGCCAGGTTGACGGGCTTGCCGGCGGGCAGCTCGATCGCTTCCACGCGGCGCATGCGCATGGTCTGGCCTTCCATCGCCATCTCGTGCAGCTCGGCGCGGCCGGCGACCTCGCTCTGCACGCCGACCAGGCGCGCGGGCGCGGCCGACTGCAGGCGCATGAAGGCGCCGGTCACCTTCTGGGCCGGCACGGTGGCGCGGATCCAGGGTTCGGACACGCTCACCTGGGCAAACGCGGAGACCGACAACAGGCTGCCGGCAAGGAGGGCGAGGAAGCTGCGTTTCATGGCGAAGAAAGTAAAATGAAGTGAACGGGGAATTATAGCTTCATGCGCCGCCGCGCAGGTATTCGCGCTCGACCAGCACCGTGTCGACGCCGTCGGTCAGCCACACCTGGCCGTCCTGGATCGTGCACTGCAGCTGCATGTTGCGCTTGGCCATCTTCTCGAGCCCGACGCTGGCCTCGTTCGGAATGTTCACCACCGCGACGTTCCTGGCCCGGCCGATCTTATTGGCCAGGCCCTTGAACCAGATGTCGCTGGTCGCGCTGTAGCTGTACACGAGCACCTTCTCCGAGCGGCCCGCCGCCTTCAGCAGGCGCTTCTCGTCGGGTTGGCCGACCTCGATCCAGGTCTGGATGGCGCCGGTCAGGTCCTTCTGCCACATGGCCGGTTCCTCGACGTCGAACAGGTCCTTGGTGAACACGAGCGCCGGGTCCGCGTGCAGCGCGAAAGCCAGCACCCGGATCATCACGCGCTCGTCGGTTTCCGAGGGGTGGCGCGCGATGGTCAGGGTGTGGTCGCCGTAGTAGTTGCGGTCCATGTCGGCGATCGACAGGTCGGCCTTGTAGATGGTTGCCTTGAGAGCCATAGGGTGTGAAGGGGTTTGGATGGGATCGATAAGCCCGCTATTGTCGCATGCGCCGCACGGGACCGGTAGGAGCGGCGCTCCAGAAGCGGTATAGTCACGTTGCCAATATTGTCGAACTTTCAGCGGAGACCTTCATGACCAATGCCTTCCCCCCGAACCAGCAGTTCTTGCTCGCCGCCCGCCCGCTCGGCCTGCCGCGCAACGAAGACTGGCAGTTCCACGAAGAAGCCGTGCCCGAGCCGCTCGAGGGCGGCATCGTCGTCAAGGTGCTCTACCTGTCGCTCGACCCGGCCATGCGCGGCTGGATGAACGAGGGCAAATCGTATATCCGGCCGGTGGCGATCGGCGAGGTGATGCGGGCCGGCGGCCTGGGCGTGGTGGTGGCGTCGCGCTCGCCGCGTTTCGCGGTGGGCGACCATGTGCTGGGGGGCACCGGGGTGCAGCGCTACTGGTCCGGCCCGGCGGACGACAAGACCGCCGCCTTCACCCGGATCGACCCGCGCCTCGCCCCGCCCACGGCCTGGCTCAACGTGCTCGGCATGCCCGGCATGACCGCCTTCTTCGGCCTGCGCGAAGTGGGCCAGCCCAAGCCGGGAGAAACCGTGGTGGTCTCGGGCGCGGCCGGCGCGGTCGGCATGACGGTCGGCCAGGTGGCGAAGAAGATGGGCTGCCGCGTGGTGGGCATCGCCGGCGGCGCCGAAAAATGCCGCTTCGTGGTCGAGCAACTCGGCTTCGACGCCTGCATCGACTACAAGGCCGGCTCGGTACACGCGGGCCTGAAGGAACACTGCCCGCAAGGCGTGGACGTCTACTTCGACAACGTCGGCGGCGATATCCTGGACGCGGTCCTCGCCCGCATCAACATGAAGGCGCGTATCGTCATCTGCGGCGCGATCTCGCAATACAACACCACCAGCCAGGTGAAGGGCCCGGCCAACTACCTGGCGCTGCTGGTGAACCGCGCGCGCATGGAGGGCATGGTCGTGTTCGACTATGCGCCGCGCTACCCGGAAGGCGTGGCGACCATGGCGGGCTGGATGCAGGAAGGAAGCCTCAAGAGCATCGAGTACGTGGTGGAAGGCTTCGAGCGCTTCCCCGAGGCGCTCCTGATGCTGTTCGAAGGCAGGAACCTCGGCAAGCTGGTGCTCAAGGTGGCGGAGGCCTGAATCTGCTGCCTGCCCCGGAAGTTCCTTGATCCGGCAACGAGGTGCCTCACGATTCGGTGAACTTCTTCCGGCGCGGCGCGTCAAATCCGGCTTGACGCGCCTTATTTCGCGGCGGAGACAACATGGTTCAGACTTCACAGACGAGCGCCGAGCCGCCCGGCGGCATCCTGGCCCAGTTGCGCGCCGACCATGCGCACGTGCGCGCCCTGTTCCACGCCTTCGCCATGCTCGACCGCGAAGAAGAAGCGCAGCGCGAGCGCGTGGTCGACGAACTGTGCGATGCCTTGAGCATGCACGCGCTGCTCGAGGACGAACTGTTCTATCCGGCGCTGCGCGGCGCGGTCGACGACAGCCTGCTCGAGGACGCCGCGCTGGAACACGACAGCACGCGCGAACTCGTCCTGCAGCTCGCTTCGCTGTTCCCGGACGACGAGTACTTCGACGTCTGCGTCGCGGTGCTGGCCGACGAAGTCGAACGCCACGTCGCCTTCGAGGAAAACCAGCTGTTCCCGGCGCTGGCGCGCACCGGGGCCGACCAGCTTGGCCTGGGCCTGCGCCTGCGCACGCGCCGCGCCCAGCTCGAATCCGACCTTGCCGCGGCCCCGCCCGCGATCGACGGCATCGCGCCGCGGGGCCTGCTGGGCGGCGCGAGCGGCCGTGTGCGCGAACGGCGTTCGCGTCCGCGCTGACACGCCGCGCCGCTACTTCGCTGCCGGTCCCGGCGCGAAGGAACTTACGCTTCAGCCTTCTCTCTAAACGGCACGAGCGCATCCATACGCGTTCGCGATGTTCGGTTTCGACGGACTTTGACACCTCAGGCCACACAAGGAGAGCGACATGGCGACAAGCAAAGAGAACGGAAAGGGCAACGCCCAGAAGGGCGGCGCGGGCAGCGGCCAGGCGCCGGCCAAGCGCGGTTTCGCGGCAATGGACCAGAACCAGCAGCGTGAAATCGCCAGCAAGGGCGGACAGGCGGCACACCAGAAAGGCACCGCGCACGAGTTCGATTCGGAAGAAGCACGCCGCGCCGGCCAGAAAGGCGGCGAAGCAGTCAGCCGCAACCGCGCCCACATGGCCGACATCGGACGCAAGGGCGGCGAGAGCCGGCAGTCGGCCCAGCGGGCCGCCGCAGCCGCCAAGAACGCCGGCAACCGCCAGGGCGAAAAGGAAAGCTGACCCGCTTTCCACCGATCGTCTTTCCACTCCAAGCACCTTCGGCTGCCGCAGCCGCTGAAGGCTCCCCCCAACGATGCATTCCTGCCACGGCGCCCACCGGCGCCGTGGCCGCCTCCAGACGCAGGCGCCGGCGCCATGGTACATTGCCGGGCTTATGCATAGCCTTCCCTACCTCACTGCTTATTCCGACAGCCTGCGGACCCAGGTCGGCCAGCTGATCGACGCCGGCCAGCTCGGCGCCGTGCTCTTGCAGCGCTACCCCGAGGCGCACGGCATCCGTACCGACAAGGCGCTCTATGCCTATGTGCAGGCGCTGAAGGACGACTACCTGCGCCAGGCCGAGCCGGTGGTCAAGGTCGCCTTCGACAGCAAGATCCATGTGGTGCAGCACGCGCTTGGACTGCACACCGCGATCTCGCGCGTCCAGGGCAGCCGCCTGAAGGCCAAGCGCGAGATCCGCATCGCCAGCGTGTTCCGCGATGCTCCGCTGCCCTTCCTGCGCATGATCGCGGTGCACGAGTTGGCCCACCTGAAGGAAAAGGAACACGACAAGGCCTTCTACAAGCTGTGCTGCTGGATGGAGCCGCACTACCACCAGTTCGAGTTCGACCTGCGGCTCTACCTCACCTGGCTCGACCTGGGTGGTGGGCGGCTGTGGGGCGCCGCACCAGATCACGTTGCCCAAGAACAACAATTCTTATCAAGTTGATTCTTTTCCTTAAGTAAATGTCTCGACTTTACTTCTTCCCTTGGGTAAAGTCTGATGTCGTTTTTTCCCCTTGCAGGGCCTGGTTTCGTGGCCCTGCCGCACAGCAAGCTGAACCATGACGCACCTGTTTTCCTTCCCCGGCAAAGCGCTGCCGGCAGCCCTGCGCGGCGGCGCGCTCGCCTGCGGGCTGCTGGCCGCCATGACCGGTAACGCCCTCGCCGGCGGCAGGGCCGGCGCCGATGCGGCGGCCGGCAATCCCTCCGCTGGGCCGGCCTGGAAATTTTCCGGCTTCGGCACGCTCGGCGCCGTCTATGCGAGCGTGCGCAATGCCGACTTCAGTTCGACCATCCTGCGCGCCAACGGCGCCGGCCGCAGCGAGCCTTGGAGTCCGAACGTCGACAGCCGCCTGGGCGCCCAGCTCGACCTGTCGCAGGGCCGCTGGTCCGCCGTGCTGCAGGTGGTGAGCGAGCAGAACATGGAAGGCAACTACCGCCCGCGCGTCGAATGGGCCAACGTCAAGTACCAGGCCACCCCGGACCTGGCGCTGCGCGTCGGACGCATCGCGCTGCCCGTGTTCCTGGCGGCCGATTACCGCAAGGTCGGCTATACCATGGCCTGGGTGCGCCCACCGGTCGAGGTGTATGGCGGGCTGCCGATCTCCAGCAGCGACGGCGTCGACGCCACCTGGCGCTGGGGCGCCGGCGACACGCGCCATGCCACCCAGGCCTTCTTCGGCCGCACCGACACCCGCCTGTTCGACGACCGCCGCGTGGAAGCGCACGGCATCGCCGGGCTGTCCCACAGCATCGAGCACGGTCCGCTGAGCGCCCGCCTGTCGGCGCTCACCGCCCACCTGACGACCGGCATCGGCGAAGAAATATTCACCGCCTTGCGCGCCTTCGGCCCGCAAGGCGTGGCGCTGGCCGAGCGCTATGCGATCGAGCACAAGCGGGTCAGCATGGTCAGCGCCGGCTTCAGCTACGATCCGGGACAGTGGTTCCTGAACGCCGAAGCCGGGCATGCCCAGACCCACTCGCTGCTCGGCCGCACCACCACCATGTATGCCGGCGGCGGCTACCGCTTCGCCAGCCTGACGCCCTACCTGGGCTTTGCCAAGGTGCGCGCGCACGGCGCCACCCGCGACCCGGGCCTGCCGCTGGCCGGCCTGCCGGCGCGGGCGCGTGCCACCGCTAGCGCGCTCAACGCCGGCTTGAACACCTACCTGGGGACGATCCCGATCCAGACCACGCTCAGCGCCGGCCTGCGCTGGGACCTGGCCCGCGATGCCGCGCTCAAGGTCCAGTACGACCGCCTGCGTCCGACCGACGGCTCGCGCGGTACCCTGATCAATACGCCGTCCAGCTTCCGCTCGGGCGAGACCGTGCACGTGGGCAGCGTCGCCCTCGATTTCGTCTTCTGAGGCCGCGCATGGTTATCCGCATCCGACACCTGGCGGCTGCCGCCGCGCTCGCGCTGGCGGCCTGCGCCAATGCCTCGGCCGAACTGGTCGTGATCGTTTCGGCACGCAATCCGGTGCCGGCACTGTCCCCCGACCAGGTCGCCGCGATCTTCCTCGGCCAGGCCGGCCGCTTCCCCGGCGGCCTGGAAGTGGTGGCGCTCGACCAGCGCCTAGGCTCGCACGAACGCGAGCAGTTCTACGCCCAGGTCACCGGCAAGAGCCCGGCCCTGCTCAAGGCGCACTGGTCGAAAATGGTCTTCACCGGCCGCGGCCAGCCGCCGCGCGAAGCCGTCGACAGCGCCAGCGTGCGCCGCATGGTAGCCGACAATCCGTCCATGATCGGCTACATCGACCGTGCCGCGCTGGATGCCAGCGTGCGTCCGGTACTGGTGCTGCGCTGAGCCCATGAACGGCATGGTCCCGCCCGCCACTGCCCGGCCGCCACGCCCGCGCCGCAGCGCTGTGCTGGGCTGGCTCGGGCGCGGGCTGGAAACCCACATCTCGCTGCCACTGTTCGCGCTGCTGCTGGTGGCGGCGCTGTGGACCGCCGCCCTGCACATGATCGGCGCCGAGGAGCGCGCCGCGCACGGGGCGGCCCGCGAGGCCACGCGCGAACTGGTCGACACCTACGAGGCGCAGATGGCGCGCAGCCTGAGCGGCATCGACCAGACCCTGCGCGTGCTGCAGTACGCGGTCGAGACCAACGGTCCGGGCGGCGCCCTGGCGGCGATGAGCGCCAAGGGCCTGCTGCCGCCGGGTTTGGTGTTCCAGGTCGCGATCGTCGGCGCGGATGGGCGGGTGCTGGCGAGCAATCCGCACAGCCGGCCCGGCGGCGACGTCTCGCGCGCGCCCTGGTTCACCTGGCACCGCGAGCGCAACAGCGCCGCGCCCTATGTCAGCGCGACCGTCGGCCGGCGCGAGCCGCACGTGGTGTTCTCGCGCCGCATCTCCAGCGTCGACGGCCGCTTCGCGGGCGTGGCCACCGTCGCCGTGGACCCGGCCTTCTTCACCAGCTCCTACGAACACTCGCGCCTGGGCGAGCGCGGCCTGCTCGGGGTGGCCGGCAGCGACGGCATCGTGCGCGCGGTGCGCGTCGGCGAGCAGGTCTCGTGGGGCCAGCACCTCGCCGTCGGCAAGGACGAGGACATCGTGCTGAGCCGGGACGGCATCGACCGCGAGCTGCGCTACACCGGCACCCGCGCCCTGGCCGGCTTCCCGCTGGTGGCCGTGGTCGGCCTGTCCGAAGCCGAGCAGATGGCCGAATTCCGCGCGGAGCGGCGCGCCTGGCTGCTCGGCGCCGGCGCCGGCACCGCCCTGCTGCTGCTGGTCGTCACCCTGGTGAGCGCGTGGTCGTGGCAACTGGCCAAGGCGCGAAGGCGCGAACGGCTGGCGCAGGAAACCTATGCCGCCGCGTCCGAGGCCAGCCTGGACGCCTTCTTCGTGCTGCGCACCATCTTCGGCGCCGACGGCGGCGTGATGGACTTCCTGGTCGAGACCACCAATACCCGCGCCGAACAGCTCACCGGCCTGCCCAAGGAGCGCATGCAGGGCAAGCGCATGTCGGTGCTGCTGCCGACCCACATGGGCCTGGGCATCTTCGACGACCTGTCGGCGGTGGCGACCGACGGCGTGGCGCGCGAAGCCGAATGGCTGGCCCACATGATTCCCGTGGAGGACCGCTGGCTGCACCGCCAGGTGGTGCCGGTGGAAGGCGGCGTGGTGGCGATCGTGCGCGACATCACCGAGCGCAAGCTCGCCGAGCAGCGCATCCGCCACCTGGCCCACCACGACGACCTGACCGGGCTGCCGAACCGCAGCCTGCTGCGCGACCGCCTCGGCCAGGCCATCCGCGACGCCGAGCGCAAGGGCGGCGCGGTGGGACTGGCCTTCATCGACCTCGACGGCTTCAAGCTGGTCAACGACGGCCTCGGCCACAATGCCGGCGACGAACTGCTGAAGGTGGTCGGGACGCGCATGGGCCAGTGCCTGCGCCGCAACGACACCCTGGCGCGCTTCGGCGGCGACGAGTTCGTGATCCTGCTGCCCGACATCTCGGGCGACCCGCTGGCGATCACGCCGCTGCTGGAAAAGGTGCGCCAGGCGGTGACCGAGCCGGTCGAGGTCGAGGGCCAGGAAGTGCAGGTCAGCTGCAGCATGGGCGTGGTGCTGTACCCGCGCGACGGCGAGGACGCCAACACCCTCATGATGAACGCCGACGCGGCGATGTACCGCGCCAAGGAACACAAGGACAGCTTCCAGTTCTATGCCAGCGAGATGAACGCCAGCGTGGAAGAGAAGCTGGTGCTGCTCGAGGGCCTGCGCGCCGCGCTCGACGAATGCGTCGACGCCGGCGCCGATCCGAACTGCCGGGACGACGCCTGCCAGTTCCAGCTGCTGTACCAGCCGAAGGTCGACCTGCGCAGCGGCCGCGTGTTCGGGGTCGAGGCCCTGATCCGCTGGAAGCATCCCGAGCAGGGCATGATTTCCCCGCTGCGCTTCATCGGCCTGGCCGAAGAAAGCGGCCTGATCGTGCCGCTGGGCGAATGGGTGGTGCGCACCGCCTGCGCCCAGGGCGTGGCCTGGCGCGCCGCCGGCCTGCCGCCGCTGAGCATTTCGGTCAACGTCTCGGCCCGCCAGTTCGAGGAAAAGCGCCTGGTCGAGCGCATCGCCGGCGCCCTGCGCGACTCCGGGCTGCCGCCGGATGCGCTGGAAGTCGAGGTGACCGAAAGCTCGATCATGCGCGATCTCGGACGCGCGGTGGACAAGATGCGCGAACTCAAGGCGATGGGCGTGTCGCTCTCGATCGACGACTTCGGCACCGGCTATTCGAGCCTGTCGGCCCTGAAGTCCTTCCCGATCAGCCGCCTCAAGATCGACAAGAGCTTTGTGAGCGACCTGGCCGACAGCCTCGATGACCAGGCCATCGCGATGGCGGTGATCTCGCTGGGCCACAAGCTGAACCTGCGTGTCATCGCCGAGGGCGTGGAAACCGCGCAGCAGCGCGACTTCCTGCGCGCCAACGACTGCGACGAGATGCAGGGCTACCTGTTCAGCCGCCCGGTGCCGCCAGAGCGGATTGCCGAACTGCTGGCCGCGGTGCCGGCCGACTGCCTGCAGGAACCGGCATGACATTGCTGCGCTCACTCGTCTCCCTGCTCTACGGCGACGACCCGAAGCTGCGCCGCGCGCTGCAGTACTGGGGAGCGACCTGCACGCTGTACGTCGCCTGCAGCTTGCTGCTGCTGTTGCAGGCCGGCCAGGGCATGACCGACCCGGTGGCCGCCGGCCGCCTGATCGCCGCCGCCGGCGGCGGCGCGCTCGTCTTCTATGTCCTGATCCGCTTCAGCGGGCGCCTGAAGCTGGCGCCCGACCAACTGGCGGTGACGCAGGCGCTGTTCTCGCTGGCTTGCAGCATGGTGGCTTATGCGATCTCGGGACCGCTGCGCGCCGCCCTGCTGAGCATGACGGTGGTGGTGATCGTGTTCTGCATGTTCGCTGCGAAACCGAGCCAGACCCTGCTGCTCACGGCCGCCGCCCTGGCCGGCATGGGCGCCACCATGTACTGGATGCAGGCCGGCGACCCGCTGCGCTACCCGCCGGCGACCGAAGCGCTCACCTTCGGCTACCTGGCCGGCGCCCTGCTCTCCACCGCCGTGCTGAGCGGCGAGATGAGCAAGCTGCGCGCGCGCCTGAAACGCCAGCGCCGCGAACTGAGCGAAGCGCTGGACACCATCCGGGTGCTGGCCACGGTGGACGAACTCACCTCGCTGGTGAACCGGCGCCGCATGCACGAAGTGCTGGCGGACGAGGAGCGGCGCCAGCCCAGCGGGCGGGGCACCTGCATCGCCCTGCTCGACCTCGACTTCTTCAAGCAGGTCAACGACCGGCACGGCCACGCCGCCGGCGACGCCGTGCTGCGCAGCTTTTCGAGCACGGCACGCGCCTGCCTGCGCGCCAACGACGTGCTGGCGCGCTGGGGCGGCGAGGAATTCCTGCTGCTGCTGCCGGACGCCGCGCCCGAGGATGCGCGCGCCGTGCTGGAGCGGATGGCCCAGCGCGTCCACGGCATGCAGGTCGCGGGCCTGCGGGACCGCCGCATCAGCTTCTCTGCGGGCCTGGCCGCGCGCGGCGCCGGCGAACCCTACGCCGACGCCATCCACCGCGCCGACAAGGCGCTCTACCAGGCCAAGGAGGCCGGGCGCGACCGCATCGTGCTGGCCTGAGCACGATTGGCGCGGCGCTCATCCATGTCATTTGCTAGCATGCGGGCATGGCAATCAAGGTACTATTGGTAGACGACCTGCTGCTCGACGTGGCCCTGACGCGCCGCGCATTGGAAGATTGCGAGGTCGCGCACCGCATCGTGGTGGCGGCAGACGGCGAGGAAGGCTACCGTCTGGTGGGGGAAATGTCCTTCGACCTGCTGCTGCTCGACATCAAGATGCCGCGGGTCGACGGCTTCGAACTCATGCAACGCCTGCGCGAGCGCGCCGCCGGCCACCTGCCGGTCATCGTCCTGTCCGGCTCGGGGCGATCGGGTACGTGCACAAGGCGGTCGACTATGGCGAATTCCGGCATGCCTTGAAGACCGCCCTCGGACGGCACGGCTTCTGCTGAATCTCCTTTCGGGCGCGGGCCGGCGCCAGCTTGTCGCCTCCATCCCATTCCAGTTCCTGCTGCACGGGCGTCAGGCTGCGTGCCGTCGCCCATTTCGCATAACGATCTAGGGCATGCAGAAGAAATAAAACTACTTGCAGGCGCATTATTGGTTGTTTCGGCGAATTTAGTCTGTTACTTTACTACATCAAGATCTTTCGGCGGAGGTTCTGGTGTACAGGTTTTTCCTTGTAGTCGCTGCCTTCCTGCCGGCCACCTGGGCCGCAGCAAGCCCTTACCAGATCCAGCACGTCGAGCCGCCCAACTGGTGGGCCGGCATGAAACAGCCCGCGCTCCAGTTGATGGTGCACGGCGAGCGCATCGCCGAACTGGCGCCCGCCCTGGCCCGCTCCTACCCGGGCGTGCGCCTCACCGGGGTCGAGCGCACCGACAATCCGAACTACCTGTTCGTGAACCTGGCCATCGGCAAGGACGCCCGGCCAGGCGAACTGCAGTTGCAATTCCGGCGCGGCAAGGACACCGTGGCCAGTCATGCCTACCGGCTGGAGCCGCGCCGTCCGGGGTCGGCCGAGCGCCGCAGCTTCGGCGCCGGCGATGCGATCTACCTGCTGATGCCGGACCGCTTCGCCAACGGCAACCCGGCGAACGACCGGGCCGGCATGCTCGAAGGGGCCGAGCGCGCCAACCCGGTCAAGCGCCATGGCGGCGACCTGGCCGGCATGCGCGCCCATCTCGACTACATCCGCGACCTGGGCTTCACCATGGTCTGGCCCACGCCGGTGCTCGAGAACAACCAGCCGGCCTATTCCTACCACGGCTATGCGCTGACGGATTACTACCGGATCGACCCGCGTTTCGGCAGCAACGAGGAATTCCGCGACTATGTCGCCGCCGCGAAGGCCAAGGGCCTGGGCGTGATCCACGACATCGTGCTCAACCACATCGGCACCAGCCACTGGTGGATGCGCGACCTGCCGGCGCGCGACTGGATCAATCACGGCACCACGTTCAAGCCCACCAACAACCAGCACACGCTGGCCCAGGACATCCACGCGGCGCCGGAAGAAAAGGCGCGCTTCTTCGACGGCTGGTTCGTCGAGACCATGCCCGACCTGAACCAGCGCAACCGCCTGGTGGCGCGCTACCTGATCCAGAATACGCTGTGGTGGATCGAGTACGCCGACCTGTCCGGCATCCGCGAGGACACCTATTCGTACGCCGACAAGGACTTCCTGAACGAGTGGAACCGCGCCGTGGCCGCCGAATACCCGCACATGAACGTGGTCGGCGAAGAGATGGATGCGCGGCCCCACATGGTGGCCTACTGGCAGAAGGGCGTCGTCAACCGCGACGGCTATGCGTCCGAACTGCCGACCGTGATGGACTTCCCGCTGTCCGACACCGCCGCCGAAGCGCTGGCCGAGCCGGAGTCGTACAACAAGGGCCTGATCCGCATCTATGAGACCATCGCGGCCGACTACTTGTACGCCGACCCGATGCGCCTGATGGTCTTCCCCGACAACCACGACCGGCCGCGCATGCTGGCCACGGTCGACAACAAGGTCGAGCTGGCGAAGTCCAACCTGATCCTGATGGCGACCACGCGCGGCATCCCGCAGGTGTTCTACGGCACCGAGGTCCTGATCGGCAGTCCGAAGGTGCGCGACGACGGCGTGCTGCGCGCCGACATGCCCGGCGGCTGGGCGGGCGACCGCGCGAACGCCTTCACCGGGGCCGGCCTGTCGCCCGCCCAGCGCGACATGCAGGGCTTCGTGCGCACGCTGTTCAACTGGCGCAAGACCAGTTCGGCGGTCACGCAGGGCAAGCTGACCCACTACCTGCCGAAGGACGGCAGCTACGTCTACTTCCGCCATGACGGCCGGCAGACCGTGATGGTGGTGCTCAACAAGAACGCCGGCGACACCCGTCTCGACCTCGGGCGCTTCGCCGGCATGATCAAGGGCGCGCGCAGCGCCACCAATGTCCTGACCGGGGCCCGGGTCGACCTGGGCGCGCCGCTGGCGCTGCCGGCCATGACTTCGGTGGTGCTGGCGTGGTAGGCGCCGGCGGCAGGCGGGTGCTGGTGGCCGGCGGCGTCGGCATCGACACCATCGTGCGGGTGCCCGCCCTGCCGCTGGCGATGGCCGATTCGATCCACGTGCCGCCGGTCGCCGACTACGTGGCGCACACCGGCAACGGCGTCGCCCTCGGCCTGCTGGCCCTCGCCCACCTGCCGGTGCTGATCGACTTCATCGGCCAGGACCCGCAGGCGGAACTGGTCCATGCCCGCTACCGCGAGCGCGGCCTGGCATTCGAGTACCTGGTCCACCCGAGAGGCACCCGGCGCAGCGTCAACCTGGTCGCCCCCGACGGGCGCCGGATATCGCTGTACGACGGCCGCCATCCCGATACCCTGCGCATGCCGCGCTCATTCTACATGCCGCACATGCAGGCGTCGGAACACGTCCACCTGAGCATCGTGCCCTGGGCGGCCGCGCTGTTCGACGACGCGGCCGCGCTCGGCCTGCCGGTGTCGACCGACCTGCACGACTGGGACGGCAGCAATCCCCACCACCTTCGCTTCGCGCGGCGCGCCGACCTCGTGTTCCTGAGCGCCGCGGCGCTGGGCGATGGCGTGTTCGACGCGATGCGCGCCATCCTGCGCGAAGGCCGGGCGCGACTGGTCGTGGCGACCGCCGGCGCGGCCGGAAGCCACGTGCTGGAACGGGGACAGGAGCGGATCCGACACACCGCCTGCGCCGTGCTGGACGGGCCGGTGGTGGACAGCAACGGCGCGGGCGACGCCTTCTCGTCCGCTTTCCTGCACGCCTGGTTCGCGGGCGCCACGGTGGACGAATGCATGCGCACCGCGGCCATCGGCGGCGCGTTCGCCTGCCGCTTCCACGGGACGGCCGAGCGCAGCCTGGGAGCGGACGAACTGGCGCGGTATCGCGCCGGCTCCGGCCCCCGGGAGGCGCGCTAGGAAAGGACGGCGGCGCGCAGCGTGCGGATCAGCGCATGCGGGTCGGCCTCGACCCGCATCAGGTCCACGTGTTCCGCACGCACGAAGCCTTGCTCGCTCTGGTGGCGCACGAAGCCCACCAGGCCGTCCCAGAAACCGTTCGCATTGAGCAGGCCGATCGGCTTGGCGTGGATGCCCAACTGGGCCCAGGTCAGCATCTCGAACAGTTCTTCCAGCGTGCCCATCCCGCCCGGCATGGCGATGAAGCCTTCGGACAGCTCGGCCATCATGGCCTTGCGTTCGTGCATGTCCTTGACCACGAACAGGCGGGTCAGGCCGGCGTGGCCGACTTCGCGCTCGACCAGGGCCTTGGGGATCACGCCGGTGGCTTCGCCGCCCAGGCGCAGCACCTCGTCGGCGATCACGCCCATCAGGCCGACCTTGCCGCCGCCGTAGACCAGGCCGATGTTGTGTTCGACCAGCGCGCCGGCCAGGGCGCGCGCGCAATCGGTGTAGATCGGGTTGACGCCGTGCGAGGCGCCGCAATAGACGGCCAGGGTCTTCATCGTCGTGGAGTAGAGAGTTACAGGAATTCGGCGCCGGGCCGGGCCTCGGCGGAGAGCTTCTTGAGGTATTCCTCGGACAGCTTCTCGAACAGCAGGCGGGTGTCGCCGCGCAGGTAGGGCCCGAGCATCGCCAGCACCTGGTAGCAGCCGCGCGCGAGCGCGTCGGCGATGGCCTGCTGCTCGCTGTACTTGCGCGGGTTGCGCACGTACTCGTAGGACAGCCAGTAGGTCGCCACCACCACCATGTTGGTCGCCATCGCGCCGATCTGCTGGTCGCCCGCTTCCAGCGAGCCTTCGCTGCGCAGGTCTTCGCACAGCTGGCGCGCCACCTTGATCTTGTGGGCCAGGATGGCCTTGAAGTGCAGCTCGAGCTTGCGGTTGCGCGACAGCAGGTCGTTCAGGTCGCGGTAGAAGAAGCGGTAGCGCCAGATCAGCTCGAACATCAGGTGCAGGTAGAGCCACACGTCCTCCATGTTGGAACGGCGCCCGGCCGGCACGGTGAGGATGCGTTCGATCTCCGTCTCGAACTGGACGAAGATCGAGTTGACGATGTCGTCCTTGTTGCGGAAGTGATAGTACAGATTGCCGGGCGAGATGTTCATCTCCTCGGCAATGACCGTCGTCGTGATGTTCGGCTCGCCGAACTCGTTGAACAGCCTGAGCGAGAGCTCGAGGATGCGTTCGCGGGTCCGGCGCGGAGCTTTTTGTTGCATGAAGGGCGAAGTTTGTGATTCCAGCCGCGAGGATAACACCAAATGCTGTCAATGAAACAGCTGGAAACGCCCTTCAGGCCCCTTCTTCTTGCTCGGCTTCGTCCAGCCCGGGCGGGCGGCGCGTGCGTTTTTTGGGCGCCGCGGCGGCCGGCAGGCGCGCGCCGAGTTCGGCCAGCATCATTTCGAGCTCGTCGACGCGGCGGCGCAGCGCCTCGACCTCGCTCGCGGCCGGCACGCCGATGGTCGCCAGGGCGCGCGCCACGCGCTCCTCGAACACCTGTTCCAGCTTGCCCCAGGACGAGGAGCTGCGCCGGCTTGCCCGTTCGGCGGCCCGCCCCACGGTGCCGGAAGCTTGCTCGACCTCGCGCGCGCGCTTGGCCAGCACGCTGCCGTCACGCACCAGGCGCGTGAACGAACGGCCGCCCTCGCCCGCTTCCTGCGCCTTGGCGAAGGCTCCCAGGCCGGCCTGCCAGATCTGCTGGGCCGATGCGCGCACGGCGCGCGCCAGCGCGTCGTCGTCGTCCGGCACGGGAAGTTTCTTGCTCATGGATGTTCCTTGCGAATCTCGTGCAGCCCATTCTAGGCACGCACGCTAGAAACAAGATTCTAAAGCGCGCGCCTGCGCGACCTTGCCAGCGCCAGCGCGGCGCGGATGCGTTCGCGCAGGCTGCTCGCCGATACCGGCTTGGCGTAGTGGGCGTCGATCAGGCCCGAGCGCTGCGCCGCGTCGATCTCGGCCAGGTCCTGCTGCCCGGTCAGCATCAGGCGCACGCTGCGCGGGTACTGCGCGGCGACCCGCGCCAGCACCTCGGTGCCGGTCATGCCGGGCATGGCCTGGTCGCACAGGATCACATCGACCGGCTCGCGCCCGAGCAGGGCCAGCGCCTCGGGACCGGAAGCGGCGCTCAGCACCCGCAGCGGCTCGCCGCCGAGCATGTCGGCCAGCACGGCCAGCATGAAGGGATCGTCGTCCACCAGCAGCACGGTCGGCCAGGCGGATGGCGCCGGCGCGCTGGCCTCCGGCGCCGGGCCGGCCGCCTGCGGCGCTGCGGCGGGAACGGCAGCGCCTGGGGCGGCGGCAGGCAGGAAGGCTTCCAGCTCGGCCACGAAGCTGTCCGGGTCGATCGGCTTGCTGATGTAGCCGTCGAAGCCGGCGGCCAGCACCTTCTCGCGGTCGCCCGCCATCGCCAGCGCGGTGACGGCCAGCACCGGCACCTCGGCGAGGGCGGGTTCCGCCTTGAGCGCGGCCAGCACCGCGAAGCCGTCCATGCCGGGGAGGTTGACGTCGCAGGCCACCAGGTCGGGCGGTGCGGCGCGGGCGGCGGCGAGGCCGCGCGGTCCGTCGGGGGCGCTGGCGGTGCTGTGTCCGTAGGCGGTGAGCAGAAACGCCATCAGCTCAACGTTGGCTGGGTTGTCTTCGATGATCAGGATGCGGGCCAAGATCGGCGCTCCAGTTGCGGCGTTGCGGCTACTGTAACACGGCGCCCGTCAATACAACTAGCCTCGGGTTCGCTTGACCTGCTCCTGTCCCGCAGCCGCGCGGCCCGCGCGGGCGATCTCTTCCATCAGCATGTCGAGCACGCGTGGATTGCGCCCTAGCGCCACGTGGCCGACGCCGCCGACGGCCAGGTTGCGCGCGCCCGGCAGCTCGCTCGAGGTCTGCGGCGCGATGATGTTGTCGTGGTGCGAGAAGATCGAGGTGACCAGGGCGCGCGCCGCCGCATCCTCGTTCGCGGCGAGCGCGCGCAACCAGGCGCATTCGGGCGGCTCGGCGCGCCCGGCGCGGCCTTGCGCGGCCCGGCCTTGCGTGGCCCGGCGCATCTGGGCCGCATTCAGGCCGAGTCCGAAGGCGGCCAGGCAGGTGCCGTAGTGCGGCGTGCCGAGCGTGATCACGCGCGCCACCCGATCGGTGCCGCAGGCGCGCATCCAGGCGCGCGCCACCAGCCCGCCCATGCTGTGCGCGACCACGATCACCTTGCCGGCGCCGGTGGCCGCGCACAGCGCCTCCACCGCGCGCTCGACCAGCGGCGCGTAGCCGTCGATGTCGCCGGTGATCGGCTCGAGGTCGACCGAGGCGTGGCTGATGCCTGCCGTATCCAGGCGCGGCAGCAGGTGCGACCAGTAGCCGCTGTTGCAGCCGTAGCCGTGCAGCAGCAGGACCGGCGGCATGCGCGAGCCCGGATGGATGCGGGTACACGCGCTGGCGCGCGGCATGGTCCACGAGGACTGCAGCATGCTGGCGCTGAACTCTTCCAGGAACATGCGCACGCGCGCCGTGAACCCGAGCCGGTATTCGCCCGGCGTGGGGCTGGCGAAACGCGCGCTCATGAAGAAGTTGTTGAGGTTGATGACGAGACGCACCAGCACCACGCTGCCCAGGCCCAGGGCCAGCCCCTGCCAGCGGCTGGCGCCGAGAATCTGCACGGCGGCCAGGCCGATGCCCAGCGCGGCGAGCGCCTGGACCAGGAGCAGCAGCTGCAGCAGGCGGCGCGCGCTCATGTCCATGCCCTCATGCGTCCAGCCGGGCCGCCGGCCTGCCGGTGAGCGAGGCCGCCAGGCTGCTGGCCAGCTTGGCGGCCAGGCCGTAGATCGTCAGCTGCGGATTGGCGCCGAGCGAAGTCGGGAACAGCGAGCCGTCGTGCACCGACAGGTTGGACAGGCCGCGGTAGCGGCCCTCCGGCGTGGTCACGCCCAGGCGCTCGTCGCCCGACATCGCGCAGCCGCCCATCACGTGGGCCGAGGCCACGCGCGTGCGCTGCAATGCCTGCGGCAGGGCCGTGATGGCGGCCTTCGCCTCGCGCCAGGAGCCATAGCGGCGCGCCATCTCGTGGGCCGGCTGCACGCTGCCGGCGCCGGCGGCGAACTGGATCTCGGCCATGCTCAGGAGCGCGCGGCGCGCGCCGTCCCACAGGTAGCTGGTCAATGGATAGTCGAGTTCCGGGCCGCCGTCGGCGCGCAGGCGCACGCTGCCGCCCGGCGCCCCGTCGTGGAAGCCGTCGCGCAGCAGGGCCAGCATGCCGTGCAAGTGGGGAAAGTCGCGCATCATGGCGGCGTGGGATGCGCCGAAGCCGTTCATCGTGGTGGCCAGCAGCACGGGATGCAGCGGCGGGGCTTCCAGCTTGTAGCCGATCGGGCCGTCCATCCGGCCGGCCAGGTAATGGTCGGAGTACACGGTCTGCGGCGCGCCGGCCCAGGCCTCGACGCGCTGCGGGAAGAACGCGGCCGAGATGACGGTCGGGTGCAGGAAGGTGCGCCGGCCCAGCTGGCCGCTGGGGTCGGGCGCCTTCGAGCGCAGCAGCAGCGCGGGCGAATTGATCGCGCCGCCCGCCGCCACGTAGTGGCGCGCGCGCAGGCGCAGCACCCGGCCGGTGGGCAGGATGCCGGGCGCATCGAGGGCCTGGCACAACAGCTCCCCGATCCGCTCGCCCTCGATGACGAACTGCTGCGCGCGGGCCCGCGTGACGAGCAGCGCGCCCTGCTCCAGCGCGGCCGGGATGGTCGTCACCAGCATCGACTGCTTGGCATTGGTCGGGCAGCCCATGCCGCAGTAGCCCAGGTTCCAGCAGCCGTTGACGTTGCGGCGGATCAGGCCGGTTGCGATGCCGAGCCTGTCGGCGCCGCGGCGCAAGATGGCGTTGTTCTCGTTGGGCGCGCCCGGCCAGTCGGCGATGTGCAGGCGCGCCTCCATCATCGCGAACCAGGGCGCCAGCGCGTCCGGCGTGCTATCGGTCAGCGCATAGTGGCGGCGCCACCAGTCGAGGGTGGCGGGCGGGGTGCGGAAGCTCGAGGTCCAGTTGACGACCGTGGAACCGCCCACGGTGCGGCCCTGCAGGATGTTGATGCCCTTGTCAAGCGTCTTGCGCGCGGCCGACTCCTGGTACAGCGCTGGATAGGCCTCGGCTTCGCGCATCTTGAAGTCGCGCGAGGATTTCAGCGCGCCCTCTTCCACCACGATGACCGACAAGCCGGAGCGCGCCAGGATCTCGGCGGTGACGCCGCCGCCGGCGCCGCTGCCGACGATGACCACGTCCGCTTCCAGCGTGCGGTCCTCGACCAGCGCCGCGGCGTCGATGATCTTCCAGCCTCTGGCGATGCCGGCCGCGATCGGGTCCGGGACGATCGGCGTGTTCATGCCAGCTCCTTCATCGGGCCGGGATAGCCGATGGCAGCCCAGCTGGCCGGCTGCGCATACCAGGCGCCGAGCACCAGGTCGTGCAGGGCGTGGTAGGCGCTGCGCAGCAGGCCGAGGCGGTGCAGGCGCCAGTCCTGCAGGAAGGCCTCCACCTCCTCGCTGCGCGCCCCTTCCCAGCCGCCGGCAATCCCGGTCAGCAGGCGGCGCGCGGGGGCCAGCGCGAGCAGGCCGAACAGGTCCTGCACTTCCTTCTGGGTGCCCGGGGGCAGGCCGAGGATGGCCTGGTGGACGCCTTCGGTGGTGGTGGCGAGCGCAGCCTCGCGGCCGGCGCCCTGCGGCAGCGCGCCGGCCAGGAGCGCCGGCAGCATCGCATGCAGGGCGGCGCGCGCCTCGCCGTCGAGCGCGAAGCGATGCGGCTGGCCGCTATGCGTGGCCCGGTACAGCGCGCCGCCGCCCGCGAGCGCCAGCGCGGCCAGGCCGCCGGCTTTCAGGAAAGTCCGTCGTGGTGTCCCCATGTATCTGCCCAAGAATGCCTCTTGTTTTTTGGCTAGTGTACGCCAAAGGGAAAACCGGAAAACTAGAGGAGAAAGTCTAGGCCGGACGCGTTTCTCGCCTGAAGTACGGCCTGACGGCGGCTTGATTGCAAAGAATATTTGCCCAGCGAGCTCTACAGGCAAATATTCTTTGCACGCCTAGGTCTTCGGCGTCCGGTCGATGATGGCGCGCGCGATACCGCGCAGGATGTTGACCTCTTCGGTCTCGAGCCCGGTCCGCGCGAACAGGCGCTTCAGGCGCGGCATCAGCTTCTTCGGGTTGTTCGCATTGAGGAAGCCGATCGCCACCAGCGCCTCTTCCAGGTGGGCATACATGCCGTCGATCTGCGCCACGCTGGCCGCGTCGCCATGGAAGCCCACGCCACGTTCCTCGACGCTGTCGCCGGTGGCGGCGAGCCGGCACTCGTAGGCCAGCACCTGCGCCGCCTGCGACAGGTTGAGCGAGGAGTAATCGGGGTTCGAGGGGATGTTGATCAGGACGTTGCACTGCTGGACGATCTCGTTCGGCAGGCCGACCCGCTCGTTGCCCAGAACCAGTGCGGGCCGCAACTCGCCCTGCCCCGCCGCGTGGGCCGCGAAGGCGCGCGGCGTCCACACCGGCGGCGAGAATTCGCGCAGGCGCGCCGACACGGCGGCGGCGAAATTGCAGCCGTCCAAAGCTTCGCCGATGCTGCCGACGATGCGGGCACCCGCCAGCACGTCGCCGGCGCCGCTGGCGAAGGCCACCGCCTCGGCATCGTTCAGCGGATCGTCGCAGCGCGGCGACACCAGCACCAGTTCGCCGAATCCCATTGTCTTCATGGCGCGCGCCACCGAGCCGACATTGCCCGCGCGGCTGGTCTCGACCAGCACGAATCGGAGCCTTTTGAAGAGAGATGTGTTGATTTCGGTCGGGTTCATTTAAAATAGCGCCAACGCGCGGTGCGGGCTGTTGTGATCCGGGGCTGGAAAGTCGTGGATTGTAACGGGTTCGGCACCGCTTTGCTCTTTGTCATTCCCTATTCAGCTGACCGTTCACGGCGCATCCAGGCGCGGTGGGCGTTCGCGTTTTTTCCACGGAAAGCCCATGCACCCAATGCTCAACACGGCCGTCAAGGCCGCCCGCCGCGCCGCCACCGTCATCAACCGCGCGTCCTTCGACCTCGATCGCATCACCATTTCTGAAAAAAATCACAACGATTTCGTCACCGACATCGACCAGGCGTCGGAACAGGCGATCGTGGAAACGCTGCTGAAGGCCTACCCGGACCACGCCATCCTGGCGGAGGAAAGCGGCGCGTCGAAGAACCTGAATGACGAGAGCGAAAACGTGTGGATCATCGACCCGATCGACGGCACCACCAACTTCCTGCACGGCTACCCCAACTTCTGCATCTCGATCGCCCTGCAACAGAAAGGCGTGATCACCAACGCCCTGGTGTACGACCCGGTGCGCAACGACCTGTTCACCGCCACCAAGGGCGCCGGCGCCTACCTGAACGACAAGCGCATCCGCGTCAGCAGCAAGGACCGCATCGGCAAGGCCCTGCTGGCCTCCGGCCATGGCCCGGACCCGCGCGCGCTGGCCGAATACCTGCGCATGTACGAAACTGTCGCCTCGCGCTGCCACGGCGTGCGCAGCGGCGGCTCGGCCGCGCTGGAACTGGCCAACGTGGCCGCCGGCCGCATCGACGGCTATTTCGAGAAGGGCCTGAAAGTGTGGGACATCGCCGCGGGCGCCCTCCTGGTCACCGAAGCGGGCGGCATCGTCGGCGAATTCAACGGCGAGTCGGATTATCTGCACAAGGGCGACATCATCGCCGCCGGCCCGAAGGTGTTCGGCGCCATGGTGCCGCTGATGGCGGCGTTCGCCTAAGGCCGGCTTCAGGGATTTCGCGTAGAATACGCCTTGTGGTTCCGGGTGCAGACAATGCACCCGCTTCACCGGACGGAAAGTCCCGGTCAGAAACTTTCCATAGAGAAACAAGTCCTCTATAATCCCGGCTGCCAGCGCGCGTCTACCACGCGCGGCAGCGTCCGGCGTTCCCGCGGTTTGTACTGCGTCCCGCCTGCAATGACTAATCCGATTTGCCTGGACCGGCGCTGTGTTGCGCAGGCCCTCTTTTTATAAAGAATCTATGTCATTTTCTACTCTCGGTTTGTCCGATGCGATCGTTCGCGCGGTGACTGAACAAGGCTATACCAATCCGACCCCGATCCAGGCCCAGGCGATCCCCGCCGTCCTGAACGGCGGCGACCTGCTGGCCGGCGCCCAGACCGGTACCGGCAAGACCGCCGGCTTCACCCTGCCGATCCTGCAACGCCTGTCGACCGATGCGGTCGGCAGCGCACTGAAAAGCAAGACCGCCCCGCGCGCCATCCGCGCCCTGGTGCTGACCCCGACCCGCGAACTCGCGGCCCAGGTCGAGGAAAGCGTGCGCCTCTACGGCAAGTACACCAACCTGAATTCGGCCGTGATCTTCGGCGGCGTCGGCATCAACCCGCAGATCAAGCTGCTCAAGCAGGGCGTCGACGTGCTGGTCGCGACCCCGGGCCGCCTGCTCGACCACGCGGGCCAGGGCACCGTCGACCTGTCCAAGATCGAGATCCTGATCCTGGACGAAGCCGACCGCATGCTCGACATGGGCTTCATCCACGACATCAAGAAAGTGCTGGCGCTGCTGCCGCCGAAGCGCCAGAACCTGCTGTTCTCGGCCACCTTCTCGGACGACATCAAGGCCCTGGCCGACAAGCTGCTGAACAACCCGCAGTCGATCGAAGTGGCGCGCCGCAACTCGACCGTGGAAGTGATCGCGCAAAAGATCCACCCGGTCGACCGCGACAAGAAGCACCCGATGCTGTCGCACCTGATCAAGGAGAACAACTGGCACCAGGTGCTGGTGTTCACCCGCACCAAGCACGGCGCCAACAAGCTGGTGGAACAGCTGGGCCGCGACGGCATCGGCGCGATGGCCATCCACGGCAACAAGAGCCAGTCGGCGCGCACCAAGGCGCTGGCCGAGTTCAAGGACGGCAGCCTGCAGGTGCTGGTGGCGACCGACATCGCGGCGCGCGGCATCGACATCGACCAGTTGCCGCACGTGGTGAACTACGACCTGCCGAACGTGCCGGAAGACTATGTGCACCGGATCGGCCGTACCGGCCGTGCCGGCGCCACCGGCGAGGCGGTCTCGCTGGTGTGCGTGGACGAGCACCAGATGCTCAAGGACATCGAGAAGCTGATCAAGCAGACCCTGCCCCGCCACGTGATCCCGGGCTTCGAACCGGACCCGACGGCAAAGGCACAGCCGATCCAGCTGCGCAGCGGCGCGCCGGGCCACGCCAACCGCGGCGGCGGTCGTCCGGGCGGCAACCGCGGCGCCCAGGGCCAGCCGCGCAGTGCCAGCGCCGGCAACGGCGGCGGCAATGGCGGCCGTCCGGCAGGCAACCGTCCTGCCGGCGCGAATGGCGGCAACCGCAACGGCAGCTCGGCCAGCCGCGGCCCGCGCACCGGTTCCGCACCGCGCCGCGAGCGCTGATGGCAGGGGCAGCCCGCGCTGCCCTCCCCGTCCTGCGGAAAGCCGGCGTCGAATGCATCGACGCCGGCTTTTTTTCGCTCGACCGAAGTATTTGATCACTCAAGTACTTGCAAAGTGTCTGGGCCGGGTATATATTTGAACAATCAAGTTTTTCTCAACAATTGGACCCTGCCATGACCGACGCGAACCACGCCCCCGATACCGCTGCTCCCCTCGACAGTCCCACCAGCGAGTTCTGCCTGCGCATGGCGCGTGCCTGGGCGGCGCTGTCGCGACGCCTCGACAGTTCGCTCGGCAGCCTGCACGGCATCAGCTTTGCCGACTACCAGTTGCTGCTGAGCCTGCAGCGCGCGCCCGGTGGCCGGCTGCGCCGGGTCGACCTGGCCGAGAAGCTGGGCCTGACGGCCTCCGGTGTCACCCGCTCGCTGCTGCCGCTGGAAAAGATCGGCCTGGTCGGCCGCCAGAGCGATCCGCGCGACGCCCGCGTCGGCTACGCCATCATCACGCCCACGGGCAGCGAACTGGTGCTCAATGCCGGCGTGGTGGTGCACAACGTCAGCCGCATGCTGCTCGGGGCGCCGTCGCGCGCGCAGATCGAGTCGACCTCGGCGCTGCTGGCCCAACTGGGCGGCGCCCAGGCCGGCGCGCAATAAGCGACCAAGGGGCGGCGCGCAGGCACGGGCCGCGCTGCCGGACCGGGATCGGCTAGGATAGCGGGACGATCGACCAACCGAGCCCCGCATGCCGCGATTCGCCGCCAACCTGAGCCTGCTGTTCAACGAACTGCCTTTCCTGGAGCGCTTCGCCAGCGCGCGCGCCGCCGGCTTCGATGCGGTCGAGTTCCTGTTCCCGTATGCCTTCGACGCCGAGCAGATCGGCGCGCGCCTGCGGCGCTACGGGCTCGAACTGGCGCTGTTCAACCTTCCGGCCGGCGACTGGGCCGCGGGCGAGCGCGGCATGGCCTGCGATCCGCGCCGCCGCGCGCAGTTCGAGGACGGCGTCGGCCTGGCCCTCGACTACGCGCTCGACCTGGGCGTGCGTCGCCTGCACTGCCTGGCCGGCACGCTGCCGCCGAAGCTCAGCCGGGAGCGTGCCCATGCCACCTATGTCGCCAACCTGCGCCACGCGGCGGCGCGCTGCCGGGAACACGGCATCGACCTCCTGATCGAGCCGATCAACGACCGCGACATGCCCGGCTACTTCCTGACCGGCACGCGCCAGGCGGTGGCGGTCATCGAAGAAGTCGGCGCCCCCAACCTGGGCCTGCAATACGACATCTACCACATGCAGCGGATGGAGGGCGAGCTGGCGGAAACGATCCGCCGCCATCTTGCCCTGATCAGGCACATCCAGCTGGCCGACGTGCCCGGCCGCCACCAGCCCGGTACCGGCGAGATCAACTTCCCCTTCCTGTTCCGCCTGCTCGACGAACTCGGCTACGAGGGCTGGGTCGGCTGCGAATACCTGCCGCAGGGCGAGACGGCGGCCTCGCTCGGCTGGCTGCACGAGGAAGGCCAGCGTTATGCACGCTGGCTGGACAGCGTGTAAAGCTTCAGGCAGCATCGAGGCTTTACCCGGCGGAGGAGCCACGATGATCCAGGGATTGCGCACTGTAATTTACCCAGTCACCAACTTGGCCGAAGCGGCCGCCTGGTACGAGGGAGTGCTCGGCAAGGGCCCCTATT
Source organism: Massilia sp. (assembly GCF_046293535.1). Classification (NCBI taxonomy): domain Bacteria; kingdom Pseudomonadati; phylum Pseudomonadota; class Betaproteobacteria; order Burkholderiales; family Oxalobacteraceae; genus Massilia; species Massilia sp. Next base: position 58,594 of record NZ_JBKBOV010000020.1, read on the forward strand.
TCAACGAGGTCTTCTACGTCGGCTTCGAGGTGGGCGGCTTCGAACTGGGCCTGATCCCCGACGGCCAGCCCGGCAGCGCCGGCGCCACCGCCTATTGGGGCACCCAGGACATCGAGGCCGAAGTGGCGCGCCTGTCCGCCCTGGGCGCCGCGGTCGACTCGCCGGTGGAAGACGTCGGCGGCGGCATCCGTGTCGCGACCGTGCGCGATCCCTACGGCAACCTGTTCGGCGTGATCCAGAATCCGCATTTCGACCGCGCCAAGGTCGAATAAGCGCTCGCGCCAGCTTGTGTAAGCTCAGGCACTTGACCACAAGCAAGACCGCGCCGCGCGGAGTTTGAAACAATGGGGACTTTCGGGCCGCTCCCCCAGGCCAGAAAGGATCCCCATGTTGCGACATCTCTCGATCCGCCTGCTCGTCATCCTCCCGCTCGTGTGCGGCCTGCTGCTGGGCGGCTGCGGGACCACCACCGGCGGTCCGGTCAGCCTGCAGGAAGTGCGCGAATTCGCCGATGCCTCGGCGCGGCTGGGCGGCTATGCCGAACTGGCGCGCCGCTACCGCGATACCTACGAGCGCGAACAACCCTACCTGTCCCCCGCCGCCGACAAGCTGGCGCGCGAAAACGATGCCAAGCGCAAGGCGGTGTTCGAGGACTTCGTCGCCATCCAGAAGACCCTGGTGCTCTACATGCAGACCCTGAGCCTGCTTGCCGGCGATGCGCGCTACGACCTGTCCGACCGCATCGACGATCTCGGCAACGGTCTCAAGGCGAATGCGGAATCCGGACTGCAGCAGCGCCACATCACCGCCTATACCGGCCTGACCCGGCTCCTGACGCGGGTGATCGCTTCCGGCTACCAGAACCGCAGCGTGGAAACCATGGTGCGCGACGGCGACGCCGACGTGCAGACCCTGCTGGACGCCATGATCTCGCTCACCCGCCTCTACTACAAGACCAACGAGAATGAGAAGAAAACGATCCTCGGCATCTTCGACGTCGAGATTCCGTTTTCGACGCGCAATTCGGACCGCATGCTGGTGACCCTCGCCAAGGTGCATTACCTCAACAAGGCCACCGAATACAAGCTGGTCGACCGCCGCTACGAGCTGGCCCTGCAGGGCCTGACCAAGGTGGCGCTGGGCCACCAGAAAATGCGCGAGAACCTCGGCAAGCTGTCGGAGGCGGAAATCCGGCGCCTGCTGGCCAACTACGGACGCGACCTGCGCACCATCCGCGACGGGCTGTCCGGCGACTGACAGGAGCACACGATGGCTACCACCCCGACCCGTTCCCGCGGCGCATCCCCGGCCGACGCCGCTGCCGCCGCCGCCGCCGTTGAACAGGCGCCCGGCGCCGCGGCTGGCGCGGCCCTGTCCAGCACCGAGAAGATCGTCGAGCTGGCCGACCACCTGTCGGCCTGCGCCGACCAGCTGCACGAGCGCGTGATGAAGGAGATCCGCAGCTACGGCGGCAAACCCGTGCCCGAGAAGGTGCAGGCCAGCGCCCGCGCCCTGTTCGACGACGAAGTCCTGCTGCGCCAGCGCGCCAATGGCCTGTATGCCGACGCCGCCGCCCTGGTCGTCAAGGGCCTGGGCAAGCAGCAGGCCCACCTGGTCAAACTCACCGCCGATGCCGCCGAGAAGATCCGCAAGATCGGCGTGATCGGCGAAGTGACGGGCCTGGTCGGCGGCCTGCTGGGCCTGGCCGGCGCCGCCGCCAGCGGGCAGCCGGCGCTGATCCTGGCCGCCGTCGACAAGATCGAGAAGCACGGCAAGGCGCTGGGTGCGCTCAAGCCCAAGCCCGCTGCCAAGACGGCCTGAAGACGGCAGGACGGCGCGCCGCCTTCGCGGCCGCCGTCAGCACATGTGCTGCCCGCCATTGATGGCCAGGTTGGCGCCCGTGACGAAGCCCGCCGCCTCCGACACCAGCCAGGACACCATCGCCGCCACTTCGGCGGGCTGGCCCAGCCGTCCGACCGGGATCTGCGGCAGGATGCGCTCATGCAGCACCTGCGGCGGCACGTCGTGCGTCATGCGGGTGTCGAGATAGCCCGGCGACACCGTGTTGACCGTGACGCCGTGGCGCGCCGATTCCAGCGCCAGCGCCTTGGTCAGTCCATGCAGGCCGGCCTTGGCGGCGGCGTAGTTGGCCCCGTTCAGCAGGCCCTGCTCCTGTGCGTTGACGGCGCCGATGTTGACGATGCGCCCCCAGCGCTGCGCGACCATGGTGTCGATCGTATGGCGCGCCATGTTGAAGGCGCCGTCGAGGTTGACGCCCATGACCGCATGCCAGTCGTCCAGGCCCATCCTGCGCATGTCGCGGTCACGCGCCACGCCGGCATTGTTGACCAGCACGTCGATGCGGCCGGTATGCGCGAGCAGCCGCTGGACGGCGCGGCCCGCGCCTTCGAAGTCGGCCACGTCGGCCTCGAGCGCGATGAATTCCATGCCGTCGCGGCGGTGGCTGGCCAGCCATTCGTGACCGTAGTGGTTCGACGGCGAAAAGGTGGCGGCGACGGTGAAACCGTCGAGATGCAGGCGGCGGCACAAGGCAGTGCCGAGTCCGCCCATGCCCCCGGTGACGAGGGCGACGCGTTTGCTCATGAAGGATCCCCTGGACTTGGTATAGGGCATCCTCGAGGCAGGTTTGACGTGCCTGTCCTCCGGATGCGATCTACCGAGTGTAGGGAAGCGACTCCCGCAGCTTATTGACCAGGATCAAGTCAGGCAATGAGCTCGGGACGGCTGGCGGGGTCGAAATCGGCCCAGTCGCCGTCGACGATATCGCCCTCGGCGCGCTCGATGTGGTGGGCGCCGAGCTGGCGCAGCACGTCGACCGCGCGATCGGTCAGGCCGGCGTCATCGAAGGCGACCGCCACCAGCATGCCCGCTTCGCGCGGCGGCACCCGGTTCTCGCTGCTGCCCTCTTCCGATTCGCCGCGCTCCTTCATTTTAGAGAAGCTGAACAGCGAGCCGACGTGACCGCCGACCAGGCCGCCGACGACCACGCCGAGCGGCCCGGTGACCGGGGTGGTGGCGGCGCCGACCACGGCGCCGACCGCGCCGCCGGTGGCGACACCCTGCACCACCCCTTCCGGCGTCTCCTTGGCGCCGGGCGATTGCAAATGGTCCCCGCCGATCGGGGTCTGGTCGTGCTGGCCGGGCTGGCTCAGGTAAAACCCGCTGATGCGGCTGTCGTCGAAACCTGCGTCGGCCAGCGCGCGCCGCGCGCGGTCGACCTCGTCCTGAAGCTGGAAACGCCCTGCAATAATGGTGGACATGACAGTATCTCCTGGATCCTTGGTAGCTCGACTATGCCTCGGGGCGCCTGTCTTGCTCTGTACGGACGCGCACGCAGGCCAGGCCCGCCTAGCGCCATTGTCCATAGACGATGCCAGGTTCGAAGGCTTCTTCGACCACCGGCTGCGGCTGCGCCACCCAGTCGCGCGGATCGACACGGAAGTATTTCAGGAATTCCTCGTACAGGTCCGGGTGGCGCGCGGACAGTTCCCAGGGCTGCTCGAAGAAGCTTTCGGTGGCCACCGCGAAGAACTCGGCCGGGTTGCTGGCGCCATAATGGTCGAGCACGCCGCGCTGTCCCCACATCGCATCGCGCCGCAAGGCCGCAAAATTGCGCGACAGGACTTCGGACCAGCTTCGGTAGCGCTCGGTGCTGCCCAGGTAGGGCGCGCCATTGGTATCGCCCGATTCGCTGTCGAGCTGGTGGGCGAACTCGTGCAGGACCACATTGTGACTTTCGGGCTCGTCCGCCCCGGCACGGCGCACGTGGTCCCAGGACAGGATCACGCGGCCGTCGCCCCAGGACTCGCCCAGCAGGTCCTGGCGCTGCTCGGTGACGACGCCGGCGGCGTCGACCTCGCGGCGCGGCACCAGGAAGGCGCCCGGATAGACCAGCACCGCATGCAGCGACGGGTAGAGGGTGGCCGGGCTGGCCTCGCCGGTGCGTCCCAGCACCAGCATGCAGGCCTGGGCCGCGATGGTCACGCGCATCTCGTCCGTCAGCTCGAGGCCGGCGCAGCCGACGAAGGATTTCTCGTGCAGGAATTGCTGGACCAGGCGCCGCAGGCGCCCCTGCTGCCCCTCGTCCATGCCGGCATACTGGGCCAGGTTGCGCTCGATGATGGCCACCAGGTCCGGCGCCAGCGGACGCGCCAGCGCGCGGCGCAGGCGCAGCCGAGGCAGCAGCCAGGCCGCCAGCAGTCCGGCCCCGATGAGGCCGGCGATGATGCCTTCCATGTCAGGCTTCCCGTGAGGATGCGACCCAGGCCAGCACCTCGTCGGCGCCGCCGATCAACTTGCCGCCCACGAAGACCTGCGGCCAGCTCAGGCGCCCGGTCAGGCCGCGCAGCACGCTGGTCGTGATTTTCTGGTCTTCCGAGATATCGGTGAACACGATGCCATTGTCCTCCAATGCCGCCTTGGCGCGCGCACAATGCGGGCAGCCGGGACGCGAGAACATCACCACCGGCTCGGGAATCTTCGCATTCGGGTTGATATAGCTCAGCATCGTATCGGCGTCCGAAACCTCGAACGGGTCGCCGTCGCGCTGTGGCTCGATGAAGATTTTGTCGATTATGCCGTCCTTGACCAGCATCGCGTAGCGCCAGGAGCGCTTGCCGAAGCCCAGGTCGCGCTTGTCGACCAGCATGCCCATGCCCTCGGTGAAGTCGCCGTTGCCGTCCGGGATGAGGGTGATGTTCCCGGCATCCTGCCCCGTCTTCCACTGGTTCATCACGAACGCATCGTTGACGGCGATGCAGACGATGTCGTCGACGCCGTTCGCGCGCAGCGTCGGCGCCAGCTCGTTGTAGCGCGGCAGGTGGGTCGAGGAACAAGTGGGGGTGAAGGCGCCGGGCAGCGCGAACACGACCACGGTCTTGCCCTTGAATAGCTCGTCGGTGCTGATGTCCCGCCATTGGTCGTCGGAGCGCGCCTTGAAGCTCACGCGCGGGACCGGCCTGCCCTGCAGGGACTCCGCGGTCGGTAAAGTGCTCGGCATCGGTCTTCCTTTCCTGTTGGCGGCTCGGCCGCGTTGGAAGGGAGGTAGGGCTCGTTGACCGGATTTCAACGTAGCGGCATGAAAAATTGTTGAAAAAGAAAAAGCCGCGCGGTGCGCGGCTCGAATGACGACAGCGATCGTCTGGACCGGCCGCCGCCGCGGGTCTCCACCGCGGCGCGCCGGGGGCGCTCCTTAAGCGCGCTCCTTGGCGGTCTGGCTCGGGGCCGGGCCGAACAGGGCTGCCACCAGCGGATCGCGGGTGACCGGGCTGCGGTTCACGCGGATCGCGTAGTGGGTGTCGTCCGCCAGGATGTGGAAGTGGCGGCCGCTGCCGGCCATGTTCTGCTCGCGCAGGCCCGGGCGCTCCTTGCGCGGGGCGGCGCCTTCGCGCTTCGGCTGGCAGATCGCGGCGAGGAAGGCCTTGACGCGTTCCTGGTCCGGGCAGATCTGGTACACGGCCTTGCCCAGGTAGGTGGCGGTGCCTTCGATATAGCGCGCCAGCTCGATGACGCCGGCTTCGCGCAGGTCGCGGATGTACTTGCGCGCGCCGGACGGCGAGAATTTCAGGAACCATGCGATTTCGTCGGCCAGCATTTCGTGGGTCGACAGTTCGTTGATCAGTTTCTGCATGTTTTCGATCCGGCGCTGGGTCGCCGAGGTCGAACGGACGCGTTCGATGGGCGCCAGCGAGATCGGCGCGCGCTCGGTCGGTTGCGGGGGAACGCGTTCGATCAGCGCAGAGTTGCTGGAAGTGTGCACCGCGCCGATGTCGCCTTGCACCGCGTTATGATGGGTCGTTGCATGCATATTGGTGAGCTCCGTTTAGAGAGTGAGACTGTGTGGTCCGGGTCGCTGTGTGTCTTTCGACACCCTGACAACACCTCGGTTCCGCTTAACTGGGCTCAAGATTGCCTGCGTCAGACATCCCGGTCTGTGCGCCATCCAACATTCAGAACCATTCCTGCAAGCATTTTTGATAAGCCCGCTTGCCGGAATAGGCAGGCCGTGCTTGTTTCCTTCGTACACATTCATGCACCAGAATGGTGCGCACGTCCGACTGCCGTTGCGTTTTTACCACTGTTGTAAAATTGCACAGAGCATCGTCGCTGGGTGCGGTACCGCACCGAGATTGCGGAACTTGCACTGTTAATCTTTATCCAACATCTGTGTCAAGGCATGCGATGTCAATAACCCCTTCACCTTATGGGAGTCACCTGTGAATAATACGAAGAAGATCGCCCTGGCCGCCGCCCTCCTGTGCGCAGCCGGCAGCTCCATGGCCCAAGAAGTCATCAACCCGTCGTGGTACATCCAGCCGAGCGTCATCCTGGCCAAGCCGGACGGTCGCATGGGTGTGGCGGATCGCGACTGGGGCGGCGGGTTGAAGTTCGGTAAGGCCGTGAACGAAATGTGGGACATCCAGTTCGGCGGCAGCCACGTGCGTTTCGAGGACGGCCCGGCGCGTTACCGCCAGACCCTGCTGGGCGCCGACGCCCTGCTGATGTTCTCGCGCAAGGAACTCCGTCCGTTCGTGCTGCTCGGCCTGGGCATCGAACGCGACAAGGTGGAAAATCCGCTGCGCAACGTCTCCAAGAATTCGCCTTACCTGACCGCAGGCCTCGGCTTCCAGGCATCGCTGACCCCGCAATGGTCGCTGCAATTCGACGTGCGCGCCGTGCGCGGCTTCCTGCGCGACCACGAGCAGTTCGGCCCGCGCCGCATCAACAACAAGTACATGACCATCGGCCTGAACTACGCCTTCAACCCGCCGCCGGCACCGCCGGCACCGGCGCCCGCACCGGCCCCGGTGGTGGAAGCCCCTGCACCGGCACCGGCCCCGGCCCCGGTCGCTCCGCCGCCGCCGCGCTTCGAGAAGGTCACCCTGGAAGCCACCAAGCTGTTCGAGTTCGACAAGTCCGACCTGATCATGCCGTCGCCGAAGCTGGATGAAATCGCCGCCGCCCTGCAGGCCGACCCGAGCGTCACCGACGTCGACATCACCGGCTACACCGACCGCCTGGGTTCGGAAAAGTACAACCTGAAGCTGTCCGAGCGCCGCGCCAACACCGTGCGCGACTACCTGATCAGCAAGGGCGTGGACGGCAACCGCCTGAAGGCCTACGGCAAGGGCGAAGCCAACCCGCTGGTCCAGTGCAACCAGCGCAAGCGCAAGGAGCTGATCGATTGCCTGGAGCCGAACCGCCGCGTCGAGGTCGAGCAGATCACCGTCGAGAAGCGCGTTCAGTAACAGGCGGCAGCGCCTGCCCGGCCGCGCCTTCCGTCCCGCACGGCAGGACGGCCCGGCATGAGCGCCACCGTTCGATTCGAGGGGGCTGCGGCCCCCTTTTCAATTGGAGGAGTCATGGCTATCAAAAAATGGCTGCCGTATTCGCGTGAACTGGTCCACGTGATGCGCTGCTCGGTAATGGAATGGCTCGATCATCGCGCCTCGAGCAAGGGCGCGGCGCTTGCCTTCTATACCCTGTTCTCGCTGGCGCCGGTGCTGGTGCTGGTGATCGCCGTCGCCGGCTTCTTCTACGGCACCGAAGCCGCCCAGGGCCAGCTCCTGGACCAGCTGCGCAGCCTGGTGGGGCCGCAAGGAGCCGAGACGATCCAGGCCATCCTGGCCGGGGCGCAGAACAAGGAAAGCGGGCGCTTCGCAACCATCGTCGCCACCGTGCTGCTGCTGGTCGGCGCGACCACCGTCTTTTCCGAGCTGAAGGACAGCCTGGACGAGATCTGGGATGTGCCCCCGCCGAAGGAGTCCGGCTTCTGGAACCTGGTGCGCACCCGCCTGCTCTCCTTCGGCCTGATCCTGGTGCTGGGCTTCCTGCTGATGGTCTCGCTGGTCGTCAGCGCGGCGCTGGCCGTCGTCGAAGAATATATCGGCGGGATGTGGAAGGAAGCCGCCGTAGTCATGGGCTGGGTCGCCTGGGCCGTCAGCTTCCTGGTCATCGCCACCCTGTTCGGCGTGATCTACAAGCTGCTGCCGCGCGTGAAGCTGTCCTGGCACGACGTCACCATCGGGGCGCTGGGCACGGCTGCAATGTTCACGCTCGGCAAGTTCGGCATCGGCCTCTACATCGGCAACAGCGGCACCACCGACAGCTTCGGCGCGGCCGGCTCGCTGATCGCCCTGCTGCTCTGGGTGTATTACTCGGCGCAGATCTTCTTCCTGGGCGCCGAGTTCGCACGCCAGTATGCGCTCAAGATGGGCAGCCTGAAGCACAAGCCGGCGCACGAGACCGGCGACAAGAAAAAGGAAGAACCGCCGGAACCGACCGCGACCTGGAAGAACGGCCGCGCCGGGTGATCTGCGCTGTTGGGCTGCGCTGTTGGGCGGCGCTGTTGGTCGGCGTGGTGTGGTCCGCGCTGTTGGTCTGCGCAGCTGGTGGGCGCAGTGTGGTCCTAGCCGGGCGGCGAGGCGCCCGAGCGTAATGTGGCCCACTGGACCACATTACTCACCCAGCAACTCGGCCAGCGCTTCCATCCCCTCGACCCGCTCGGCCACGACCTTCAGCACCACCACCACCGGCACGCCGAGCAGCAAGCCCCACATCCCCCACAGCCAGCCCCAGAACAGCAGGCTCACGAACACGGCCGCCGGGTTCATCTTGGCGATCTTGCCGGTCATCCAGGTCGTCACGACCATACCGACCAGGGTCGCGATGCCGAGCGAGGAGCCGGCCACCAGGATCACCATGCGCAGCGATTCGAACTGGAAGAAGGCCACGGCGCCGGTCGCGATGGTGATCAGGAGCGGTCCGAAATACGGTATCACGTGGGCGACGCCGGCGAAGGCGGCCCAGGCGCCGGCATTCTCGAGCCCGATCGCGCGCAGCGCCGCCCAGGTCAGCAAGGCCAGCAGGACGTTCGTCACCAGCAGCATGAACATGTACATCTGGATGGCATTGTTCATGTCGTCCAGAATGTGGACCGTGACTTTCTTGCGCGTCAGCGAGGGCCCGGTGAGCTTGACCAGCTTGCGCTTGAAGGTGTCGCCCGCGAGCAGCAGGAAAAACACCAGGAACACCACCATGGTCGCCTGAGAAAGAAAGGTGGCCAGGCCGATCGAGCCGGCCAGCACCCAGTCCATCACGCGGATGCCGCCGCCGGCCGCGGGTGCCGGCGGCACCGACTGGGTGCGTTTCTGGATCGCGCGACGCTCCTCGCCGCCGGTCGCGTTGGAGGCGGCGCGCTCGATCTCGGCGGCCGCCGCTTGTACCTGCTGGATGGTCGAGCGCTGACCGGTGTTGTTGGTCAGGATCCTGGTGACCTTGGTCGTCAGGGCCGGGAGCTCGTCGATGATGTTGAAGAACTCGCCCTGCAGCCGGTACAGGGTGCCGCCCAGCGCCCCCATGATGAGGGCGGTGACCAGGGTGGCGCCGATGACGCGCTTGACGTGCCAGCGCTCGAGCCAGCGCACGACCGGGTTCAGGGTATAGGCGATGAAGATGCCGAGCAGCAGCGGCACGAAGAATTTCTGCGCCCACTGGAGGGCGAACAGGGTGGCGATGGTGGCGAGGATGCCCAGCGAGAGCCCGCGGGCATTGACGTGGGTCGGCAGCCGCAGGCCGCCCACGTGCATCGTGAGCTCGTCGCCTGCAGGGCCGGGCTCGGCGCCGGGTCCGGCCTCCGGGGAAGCGGCGGATGGCGCCGCCGGGGCGGCATTGTCAGGTGCGCTGGCAGCTGGTTTGACAGGTTCGGATGGTGCGAGCTGCATGGATCGTGCCTTGACAATGGAGCCGGGCCGCCCCGGCGCTGGGGGCTACATTACTTCACGCGGATGTCGTTCTTCACGGAGGTTACACCTTGTACGCCGCGCGCGATTTCCACGGCGCGCTGTGCGTCGCGCGGCTCGGCCACGAAGCCCGACAGCTGGACGTCGCCCTTGTAGGTTTCCACGTTCACTTCGGTCGCCTTGACGGTCGGATCGGCGGCGAAGGCGGCCTTGACCTTGGTGGTGATCACGGCGTCGTCGACGTACTCGCCGGCCGATTTCGAGGTCGGGTTCGACGAGCAGCCCACGGCGGTGATGGCGACGGCGGCGGTGAAGGCGGCGGTGACGAGGCGTTGTGCGATTTTCATGATAGCTCCTTGATTAAAAACTTCGGTGGGTCAAACTACAGTCAAAGCCCATGCGGGCAAGTGGGCGGTACCGGCACGCCGGCCCGCAAATCATTTTCCGAACGCGGTCTTGGCAGTATTGACGCACTGGTCCTTGACGGCGCCGGCGTAGGCGTCGCACTTCTCGATCGCGACACGGTATTCGGCGGCAAGCTTGTCTTCGCGCGCATCCTGGCGCGCTTCGATGGCCTTGCGGTCGGCCTTGGCATCGGCATGCGCGGCCACCAGGGTCGCCTTGGCCTGCTCCAGGCAGACATCGCGGTCGTTGCCGGTGACGGCGGCGCAGCGCACCCTGTCGCGGTCGTAATTGGCCGACGCGATGCGCATGCGGGCCTGGGTATAGGCCGACAGGGTGTTCTTGTAGGCGGCCTCGGCTTCTTCCTCGACACGCACGCGGGCCGCCTTGGCCTCGGCCATGCACAGCTCGTGCGGGTTGCCGGCGATCTGGCCGCAGCGCGCGCGGGCGGCCTTGTAGTTCGCTTCGGCCGTGGCCTTGGCATGTTCATACGTCGTTTTTGCGTCCGGCAAGGCTTGCGCCCGTACCGCACCGCCCCAGGCGAGCGCGGCGCCGATGAGCAGGAATGCATGGGATGTTTTCATTTTTTATTCTCCATTTGTCAACACGCTAATGACGTTTTACACGTGCACCGCCGCGTTTTCTGTTCGCTGCCGAACACAGCAACTTTCCCGCAACAACTCATCTGTACATGGCTCAAATCTTTCGATAAATACGCTGAGCAAGGACGGTTAGGCAACGCACAGACCCCTTGCGCTGCAGTGGCTAAGCTGGAACCATACACTTATCAGGAGAACAACATGAAAGCAACCCGTACCCTCGCTGTTGCCGTGCTGGCTTCCACCGCCCTCCTTACCGGCTGCGCCAGCACCTCGTCGAATCCTTACGCGTCGAACAACGGCTATAACAGCGGCTACAACAACGTGTCGATGGGCTATGGCACGATCGAGTCGATCCAGGTGGTCCAGGGCGACAACCGCACGAGCGGCGCCGGTGCGATCCTGGGCGGCGTGGTCGGTGCGCTGGCCGGCAACCAGGTTGGCAGCGGCAGCGGCCGTACCGCGGCGACGGTCGCCGGCGGCGTCGCGGGCGCGGCGATCGGCAACAACGTCGAACGCAACCGCCAGGCCGGCGGCACCGAGATGTACCAGATCAACGTGCGCATGGATAACGGCGAGTACCGCGCCGTGAACCAGGACAGCGTCTACGACCTGCGCGTGGGCAACCGCGTGCGCATCGTCGACGGCCGCGTCTATCGCTACTGATCGCCGCTGGCGATCCTCGAGCGGCGGGGGCGGCGGATTGCCGCCTTCCCGGCGCTTTCCGGGCATGCCGGCGTCCACGGCATGGCACGGCGTTTGAACTGCTGCGGCAGGCCACGTCGCGGCGCCTCTTCCGACCTGGAGAACACCATGCGAACCCTATCGACCGTGCTGCGCGGGGCCTGCGCCTGCCTGCTCGGCAGCACCCTGCTTGCCCACGCCCAGACCTCCTCCCAAGCCCCCGCCAGCAACGACGCCCTGGTCGCGCCCGCCGCCGCCAGCAAACAGGCGCGCGAGATCGCCCAGGGCGACCCGGCGCGCTGGTACCGCGAAGACGCGACACCCGATGCCCGGCTGCGCACGCTGCGCAAGGAAATCGGCGCCGCGCTGGCGGAAGCGAAGAACGCCTGCAAGCAGGCGCCGGCCGCCGAGCGCAAGGCCTGCATGCAGCAGGCGCAGGCGACTTACCAGCGCGACATGGCGCAGGCCACGGCGCGGGTGGAGGGGACGGGGCAAACGCCCTGAGCCGGCGTCCTTGACGCTCTAAGCGTGATTTGGTCCAATGGACCAGATCACGCTTTGCCTTGCGCGTTCCACGCTCCCCACTTCAACTCATCGGTAGTAGCGAAAAAAAACGGCGTGCAATCAATGATTGCGACGCCGCTCAAGCCCCACCATATTCGTTTCGGTTTTTCTTCTTGACCGTGTCAGCTCAGCCCTTGCTGCTGGACGCGGCGCTTGTTCATGTACCAGCCCGCCACACCCAGCAGGATGGCGGCGGCGCCGGCAGGCTTGCCCAGCTTGCGCTGGCGGATGAAATTGAACAGCGCCAGCCCGTACGGCATCAGCACCGACACGCTGGTGCCGGTCGGCTTCAGCAGGGCGTCGGCGCGTGCGCGCAGGGCCCAGGTGGCGTGGTCGATTGCCCCGTGCAGCATCACCTCGGGACGCGCCGCGTGGCGAATCTGCGCCCGCGCATGCGCCACGCTGCTGCGGAAGAACTCGCCCTCGCGCAGCAGTTCCTGCTTGCGCACCGCCGGATCGAGGCTGTGCTTGTGGCCGGCCAGTCCGGTCGTTCCATCTTGATTGTGCATGTTTCCCCTCCTTCGTGTCGCCGCTTAGAGCAGCATGTCGCGGTCGTTCTTCAGTTCCTTCATGGTCGCCGGGAAGGAGAGCTTGTCCTGCTTGAGCAAGGCCAGGCCCTTCGCCACCAGGACGCCCGTGATGACCAGGAACACGACGAACAGGATCAGCAGGATCTTCCAGCCCATCTCATCCCATGCCAGCGCGACGATGGTCGCGGTGCCGTAGGCGATGGCGAACCAGATCGCCAGGATGGCCGCGCCGAACAGGGCCACGAGCTCGATCAGGTGATTGCGCACCTCGGACAGCTCGAGCGCAGCCAGTTCCACGCGCGATACCACCAGGCCGAACAGGCTTTTCATGAGGCTGGAGATCCCGCCCATGAGGCCGGGGGTATGCACGACGGTGTCGTCATTTTGCATGGCGGTCCCCGGCTGCGCTTACGGCTTACGGCTCAGGAGAACGCCGAGCAGCACGCCGATACCGGCGGCAACCGCGAGCGTACGGTATGGGTTGTCCTTCACGTAGACATCGGCCTCGTGGGCCAGTTCCCTGCCCCTTTCCATCGCCTGGCCCTGGTAGTGGCTGGCGCGGCCCAGTGCGCGGTCGAGCAGCTCCATGCCGCGGCTGCGCAGCTCCTCGGCCTTGTCGCCGGTCAGGGCGGCGGCGGCGCTCAGCATCGACTGAGCGTCGCGCACCAGTGCCTTCATGTCCGCCGATGCGTCGGCGGCATTGCTGTCGAACTGGTAACCGTGGGCGTGGGATTTCAGGTTGCTGCGGGTGGTGTCTAACATGATGTGCTCCATTGTTATCGATGGGTGATGGGTGAAGCCGGCTCAGGCCAGCAGGTCGCGCATGTCGTCGGCATGCTCTTCTTCGACGGCCATGATGTCGGTGAGCATCTTGGTCGTCGTCGGGTCCTTGTCGCCGATCGCCTGGATCATCTGGCGATAGGATTCGATCGCCACGCGCTCGGCGATCAGGTCGGCGCGGATCATCGCCTGCACGTCGTCGGAATCGTCGTACTCGGCATGGCTGCGCGCGGTCAGCGTGGCCGGATTGAAGTTGGGCGATCCGTTCAGTTGCACGATGCGCTCGGCGATGCGGTCGGCATGGTCCTGCTCCTGCTGGGCGTGCTCGAGGAACTCGGCCTTGATGTGGCCGGTGTTCGGGCCGCTCACGGTGTAGTAGTGGCGCTTGTAGCGCAGCACGCACAGCAGCTCGGTGGCCAGCGCGTCGTTCAGCATCGCGATGACCGCCTCGCGGTCGGCCTGGTAACCCTCGGTGACGGCGCCGTCGTCGAGGTTGGCCGCCGCGCGGCGGATCGCCGCGACGTCGAAGCCATGTGCCAGGTGTTTCGTTTCTTCCATAGTCTTACCTCATGAACCTGATGCAATGCGCCTGCTCAGCGCCCCGCGGTACGCGGCGGGATCTGCGCGTTCTCGTTCGACAGCACGATTTCGACACGGCGGTTGAGCTGGCGGTTGGACGCCGTATCGTTCGGGGCCACCGGGAAGGCCTCGCCGTATGCCTTCATGGCGATGCGGTCGCGCGGCACGCCCAGCGAGCCCAGCGCCGAGGCCACGGCTTCGGCACGGCGCTGCGACAGTTCCTGGTTGTAAGAGGAGCTGCCGGTACTATCCGTAAACCCTTCGACCAGCACGGTACGGTTCGGGTTCTGCGCCATGACGTCGGCCAGTTTGCGCAAGGTCGACATGCCGTTCGGTGTCAGGTTCGCCTGGTTGGTGGCGAACAGCACGTCGCCGATCGTCACGACATAGCCGCGCTCGGTCTTGACGGCCTGCAATTCGACCAACAGCGCTTCCAGCACCGCGGCACGCTGGGCCAGGGCGGCGTTCTGCTGCTGGGCGGCGGCGGCCTGCTGCTGGGCCGCCTGGGCCTGGGCCTGCGCCTGGGCGGCCTGGGCCTGGGCGGCCTCGGCTTCGCGCTTGGCGCGGTCGGCCTCGAGCGTGCGGGCCGCCAGGCGGACCTGGTCGCGTTCGCGCGATGCGTTGGCGATGTCGGCTTCCGCCGCCTTGGCCCGGGCCACCTCGACCGCGGTGGCGACGCGCTGCTTGGCCACGTAGGCCAGGCGGTCGACGTCGTTCAGGCTCTCGCGGCGCGCGGCGGCCGCATTGGCCTGGTCGAGCGCGTCGCTGGCCTGCTTGAACTCGAGCGGCGCATACTGGGCGACCTGCGGGTTGTTGTTGGCGGAGACGAAATCGGCGCGCGCCTGGTCCAGCGTCGGCGTGGTCATCGGGGCGGTGGCGCAGGCCGTGGCCAGCACGGCGGCGGCCAGCAGCGACATCGTGGAACGGGTTTTCATGGCTTGTCCTTTTTCCTGGGCGCCGCAGGCTGCGGCGGTCAATGAACGGAACTTCTTCTTATTGCGATCGACTTACTGCGTCGAGGTCGTGGCCGACGGCGCATTGGCGCGCTCGACTTCCTCGCGCAGCACGCGCAGGTCGGCATCGAGGGCGTTGGCTGCCGCGGTGGCCTTGGCCGAGTTGGCCTTGCTCTGCGCCAGCTTGGCGTCGGCCTGGGCCTGGATCGCCAGTTCGCGCGCCAGCTTGTAGTCCTTGGCCGCCAGGGCCGCGTTGGCGCGCACCATCTTGTCGCGCGCGGCGGTGATCTCGGCCGGGGCCAGTTCGGCGGCGCCGGCCGACACGGCGTTCTCGACGGCATTGCGCGACACCGCCACGTCGGCGGTGGCGGGCGCCTTCTGCGGACTGGTGCAGCCGGCCAGCACGGCGACGGCGCAGGCGGCCAGCGGCATCAGGAGACGGCGCATCGCATGTTCTTGGTCCATCGTTGTTCTCCTTTTAATGAGGAAATGTCCTTAGTAACGTTATAAACCTGTTATCTCTTGCTTTCGGTTCGCTGGCGCACATTGCCCGGCCGGTAGCGATCCGCTCAATAGTAGAGCGTTAGGCAGCGCACATTGGCTGTCAAGGCGTTTGCGCTAAGCTGGTCTGAACCTTCCTGTCACCGAAAGTCCGCCATGGCCGAGACCGACAAACAGGCGGCGCAGAACCGTCACCCGGCGCGCCGCACGACGAGCAGCAAGAAAATACTGTTAAGCATACTTGGCATCCTGGTCGCCGTCCCGGTGATCGCCATCGTGTTCATCCTCACCTTCGACTGGAACCGCGCCCGCCCCTGGATCAATGCCAAGGTGAGCGAGGCCATCGAACGTCCATTTGAAATCCGCGGCGACCTCGACGTGGAATGGGAACGCCCCGCCAAGACCATGGCGCCAGCTGAACGCACCTGGCGCGACCACATCCCGTGGCCGCACCTGATCGCCAACGACACCCACGTCGGCAACCCGGCCGGCCTGCCGGCGCAGGACTCCGGCAGCGCACGCCAGTTCTCGTTCTCGGTCAATCCTTTCGCCCTGCTGTCGAAGACCATCAACATCCCGCTGCTGCGCTTCGACGGTCCGCGCGTGGACCTGCTGCGCCTCGACGAGCAGCGCAACAACTGGACCTTCAAGCGCAAGGAAGAAAAGTCCAAATGGACACTCGACCTCGATCGCATCGTGCTGACCGATGGCATCGTGCACATCAAGGACGCGGTGACGAAGGCCGACGTGACGGCCAAAGTGCGCACGCTCGAGAACGACACCCGTTACGGCGTCGGCTGGACCCTCGACGGCACCTACAACGGCGCGCCGGTCACGGGCGGCGGCAAGGCCGGCGCGGTGCTTTCGCTCAAGCAGCAGAGCACGCCCTACCCGGTCCAGGCCGAGATGCGCTCGGGCAAGACCCGGATCGCGGTCGAGGGGACCGTGACGCGTCCGTCGAAACTGGCGGCGATCGACCTGAAGCTGGAGCTGGCCGGCCCCAGCATGGACCAGCTGTACAACTTCACCGGCGTGGTCCTCCCCACCACCGGGCCGTTCTCGACCTCGGGCCGCCTGACCGGCACCCTGGGCGAGGAAAACGGCAACGGCAAGCGCAGCATGCGCTGGGTCTACGACGGCTTCAAGGGCAAGGTCGGATCCTCGGACATCGGCGGCCGCCTTGAATATGCCACCGGCGGGGCCCGGCCCAAGCTGTCGGGCAATGTCCGCTCGCAAACCCTGGTATTCGCCGACCTGGCGCCGCTGATCGGCGCCGACTCCAACGCCGCCAAGAAGGAACGCAACGCCGACGTCGTGCAACCGGGCGGCAAGGTGCTGCCGGTCGAGGAGTTCAAGACCGAACGCTGGAACAAGCTCGACGCCGACGTGCGCTTTGCCGCCGACCGCATCGTCCGCGACACGGCCTTCCCCATCAGCAAGCTGTCGACCCACCTGAAGATGGACAACGCCGTACTGAACCTCGAACCGCTGGAGTTCGCCATGGCGGGAGGCACCGTGCGTTCCAACATCCGCCTCGACGGCCGCGGCCGCCAGGGTCCGAAGGCGATCAAGGCCCAGGCCAAGGTCACGGCCCGGAGAATCGAGATCAAGAAGCTGTTCCCGAAGATCGAGCAGCTGCAGGCCTCGGTGGGCAGCATCAGTGGCGACGCCAACCTGACCGCCCAGGGCAATTCGGTGGCCAGCCTGCTGGCCGGCTCGAACGGCGAACTGAAAACCCTGATCAACCAGGGCCAGGTGAGCAAGCTGCTGCTGGAGATGATGGGCCTGAACGTGGCGAACATCATCGTGACCAAGCTGTTCGGCGACAAGCAAGTGCAGCTCAACTGCATGGCGACCGATTTCGCCGTCACGAACGGCCTTGCCCGTACCCGTTACTTCGTGGTGGACACGAACGAGGCGCTGGTCAACATCGACGGCAGCATCAACCTGGCCAACGAACAGCTGAACCTGCGCATCGATCCGAAGACCAAGGGCCTGCGCCTGATCTCGCTGCGTTCGCCCTTCTACGTGCACGGCACCTTCAGCCAGCCGGACGTCTCGGTGGACAAGGGCGTGCTGGCGATGAAGGCCGGCAGCGCCATCGCACTTGCGACCATCGCGGCGCCGATCGCGGCGCTGATCCCCCTGATCAATACGGGGCCGGGCGAAGACAGCGATTGCGCGCGCCTGCTGGCCGAGTCGCGCGAGAAACCGCAGGCCCCGCCGCCGGGCAAGACGCAGCGCCGCTGATACATTTTTTACATGGCACTGTGAGTTGTCGAACAGATCAGTGCATACGGAAAACAGTATCTTGATCACATGGACTCGTCGAACACTGCCGCATGAAGCGATTCGGTATCACGACCGCCCTGGCGGTCATGCTGGCACTTAGCCAGCTTGCAGGATGTGCGACGTCTGGCGGCGGCGGACCGGTGGCGCAATACGTGGACGATGCCACCGTCACCGCCGGCGTCAAGGCTGCCATCGTGCGTGAACCGAGCTTGAGCATCTTCGACATCGACGTCGAGACCGTGCAAGGCATTGTCAGACTGAGCGGATTCGTCAGCTCGGCGGACAGTGTGGCGGCCGCGGCGTCGGTTGCCCGGACCGTGAAAGGCGTGAAGTCTGTCAGGAATGAGCTGCGCTTGAAATAACCCACCGTAAAGGAGATCAACATGAAAACCATCAAACAACTCGTCGTGACCGCAACCCTGGCCACCGCTGCGCTGGGCCTGACCGGCTGCGCCGGCATGTCGCAGCAAGACAAGAACACCGCGATCGGCGCCGGCGCCCG